>JACPAS010000002.1 GCA_016180665.1 Microcaldota archaeon | reverse complement strand
TGGGATAAACTCTCAGAAGTAGTTTTTTTTTTTTTTTGTTTCTTGGGCCTAGATTTCAACCTATAAACCCCAATAAGTAAATCCTTTTTCCAATAATTTTTTAGAATCCGCTTTTCTAGCAACATCTGCAAAAATTCCATTTGGTTTTAAGAATTTTTCCAGTTCCATATTTGAAAATTCTTTATGCGGGACAGCAAAAACTACTACGTCATATTTACGATTATCTGATTTGTTCTGAACTCCGAAGACTGTTTTCTCATTTAAAAGTGGTTCGTAAATGCTTATTTTAGCTATTCCGAACCTTTTTAATTCATCTATAATTAGGCCAACTTTGCTGCTTCTAAGATCTTTAACATTTTCTTTATAAGTGGCTCCAAGAATTAAAACTTCCGCATCTTTGAAATTTAAATTCTTCTTTCCAAGTAATCTTACAATCTTTCTTGCTATAAAAACTGGCAATTGTTCATTCACTTTTCTTCCTGCTAGTACAACCTCAGTAAAGAAATCAAGCTCCTGAGCTCTATTTGATAAATAGTAAGGATCAACTGGAATACAGTGGCCTCCAACCAAACCTGGTCTGAACCTTAAAAAATTCCACTTGGTTGCAGCAGCATCGAATACCTCTTTGCTATCCAATTCCATAACATCAAACAGCATCGCCAATTCGTTAAACAATGCGATGTTTATATCTCTCTGGATATTTTCAATTACTTTAGCAGCTTCTCCAGTCTTAATCGAAGAAACCCTATAAATTTTTGTTATCTTGCTATAGACCTGTTCAACCCTATTTAATGTTTCATTCTCGCATGCAGAGATTATTTTGTATGTTTTATCAATTGTGTGTTCTTTATCTCCTGGGTTAACCCTCTCTGGAGAATAGCCAATATGGAATTCTCCGTGTTTCATTCTGCTGTTTTTCTCAAGAATAGGTAAACAATATTCTTCAGTGCATCCAGGATAAGTAGTAGACTCATAAACGACAATTGCACCTTTCTTTAAGTTCCTTCCAACAACTTCTGAGGCGCTTTCCAGAGGTCTTAAATCCGGTCTTTTATCAGCATAGATAGGGGTAGGAACTGAAACTATAATAAATTCCCCATTTTTAATCTCCTTCTCATCGTTTGTGAACTTTATATTTTTCCCTACTTTTTGAAGTACTTCTCCAGTTATCTCGCCATTTTTGTCTATTCCTTTCACCAATTCTTCAATTCTTTTTTTATTAATATCAAAACCAATAACTTTGAAATGTTCGGCTAATTTTAATGATAAAGGTAATCCAACATAACCAAGTCCAACAACTACTATCATTGAGTCTCCCTCTTAAACCATACAACTGTTCTTGCTAACCCTTCTTTAATATTAACCTGTGGTGAATATCCTAAATACTTTTTGGCAAGAGATACTTCTGCAACAGAATGTTTGATGTCACCTGCTCTTTCTTTTTCATATCTAATTTTTGATTTTGAGTCTGTAATTCGAATTACCATTTCTGCCAATTCTTTTATAGAAGTGCTTTTTCCATCTGCAATATTAACGCTTTTACCAACTGCTCCATTTTGTTCTAGAGCAAGAACATTTGCAGCAACCACATCGCTAATATAAGTAAAATCTCTTGTCTGAGTTCCGTCTCCAAATATCATTAATGGCTCATTCTTCAGTGCGTTGTTTACAAATCTTGGAATTACTGCAGCATAGGCACCTTTTGGGTCCTGTTTAGGTCCATATACGTTAAAATATCTCAGCCCAACTGTCTCCAATCCGTATAAATCATGAAAAAGCTTAGAATACATATCTTTTGTTACTTTGGTTATTGCATAGGGAGATTTTGGATTATATGGCATCTCCTCTTTTTTTGGTAAAGTTAGTGAATCCCCGTAAATAGAGGAAGAAATTGCAGTTACTACTCGTTTAACGCCGTTTTTATGAGCAGCCCATAGGACATTAAGGGTTCCATTTACATTTACTTCATTTGAAACTAATGGCTCTTCAATACTTTTAGGAACACTCCCTCGTGCTGCCTGATGGCTTATAAATTCTATTTTATGTTCTTTTATAACTCTTTCAACAAGCGAACCGTCTCGTACATCTCCCTTCTCCAGTACAAAATTCTCGTGGCTAAGAAATTCCTTTATATTTTTCTCATAGCCTGAGCTAAAATTATCAAGGCAAATTACAAAATATTTTTTTACTAAGAGTGTTTCAATGAGGTTGCTGCCTATAAAACCAGCGCCACCAGTAACTAAAACTGAATTCATCAATTGCATCTCCAAAAGAAATTCTTACAATAATAGTCCTGCCAACACTTTAAAATTATTCCTAAAGAATATAAGTTAATGAATTCTGAAAAATCTCAATCTCTACTTAATAATAACCTCTTATTTGTCCTATTCCTAGCAGCAGTTATATCTTTTTTTAACTACGGTGTTCTAAAAGACTTCAAACAGCTTCCAAGTCCGCTTTATGGGGGAGACCTTTGGTCTCATATGGGTTCAATTTATCACATCTATTATGGGGGCTCAATTTTAGATAGCAGTCAATTGATCGGTGAGATACCATGGGTCCCCTGGTTTTACTATATCCCAATTTTAGCAATTTCTGCTATTACTGGCTTAGACCCAATGCTCTCATTATTTTGGTTAAACATTCCATTAATTTTCATAGGTTCAATTCTAGCGTATCTATTGATTAAAAATTACACCAATGATATTTTGCTTATCTTAGCTGCAGTTTTGGTTCTACTCTATAACTATCCAGTTTTCAAATACACGGACTTTGCATTCTATATAATGATGCCTGCATTGCTCGTGTCGTGGCTTTATTATCTTAAAAACAAAACTCTTCAAAACAAGTTAATTCTAATTGCTATAATCGCACTTTCTAATCTTACAAATACGCAATTATTTTTCTCGCAATATATCTTATTTGGTTTGATTGTAATAAATGACCTATACAAACTATATATTAAAGAAAAAACAGCATTTGAATTTGGGAAACTTATTGAGTTATTACGTCCTTATTTAGAAATTTTTGTTATCTCATTTATAATCTCTTTAGTCTACTGGTATTGGCCATTATTTGTTTACAAAGGTTCGACTCCGAACGATTTGCAAATTTATGGTTGGGCGGATTACTCTCAATTCAACGTGCAGACGACCTATATAATTGATGTGTTCAAAGCATGGTACCCAATTAATAGCAGCATCCACACCACTGCATTCACTTTACTTAAGATCCTGGGCATATTCTTAATTATAAAATTAAGGAACAAAGATCGCTTCCATAATTTTGCCTTTATGATATTGCTCACCGCTTTTATTGGTTTGACCCATCACTTAGTGACGTTTAACCTATTCCATATTCACTTCGCCCCAGAAAGACTTTACGGAATGGTCCAAACTTCGCTAATTATGCTCCAGATTGTTATTGCTGCAAACTGGCTGAAAGAAAGGAAGTTTGTCTCTCCAGTTGCTTCCTCAATAGGCGTTCTAACCTTCCTAATAATTGTTTTAGTATTTTCAGATATTTTCGGAACAATCGAAAAAAACTCCTACTATCAAAATGCAAAATCTGACATTCCTGGGACATTCATCGAGCTAAAAAACTGGGTTCTGAAAAATACAGATGTTTACGATGTCTTTATAACTACTAATGAGGATGCTTTTGCTCTTAATTCATTCACTGGACGGAAAGTAGTTAGTTATAGGAGAACCCATACTAGTACATATGCTGATTTGAATGCGAGGATGCTAGATCAGGCGGCAATCCTCTACGGCAACAATGATGAATTAAGAAAAACTTTATTAAAGAAATATAAAGTTAAATACCTCTACTGGTCGGTTAGCTGGCTAAGTAACGAATTCCGTTTCAATGAGGAAGGCGCAATAACCGGCATTTTTGATCCTCTAATGGTGCCTTCTAAGCCAGAATATAAAAAATTCTTGGATGAAAACGGAATTGAATATATAGAAACAGTTTATTATTTGGATCCTGCATGGCAGCCTAATTATCCAACTTACAATGTCTTAGTAGTTGTTCCAAAAGAAAAGCGTTTTGATCATCCCTGGTCTTATGATCTAGATAATTACATATATGAAGTAAAAAAATTCGAAGAGGAAGAGCAGCCTTACTGGATCGTTTATGGTGTAAAAAATGGATAAAGGGTTTCATAAGAAAACAGTATTTTGGATAAGCACCAGCCTTTTGCTAAGAAAATACTCATGATAACAAAAGGCTTGTGAAGGTGTAAAAAATGGATGATGTTACCGTGGTTATCCCATGTTTCAATGAGGAAAAAACTATCCGAGCTTTATACGAGCGTTGCTTAGAACTGGGATATGAGGTTCTAGTTCCAATTGCAAAAAGGTCTTCCGACAATACAAAAAGAGTTTGCGAAGAAAATCAAATCCCTTATTTCATTGATTCTGGATTTGGCAAGGGCGCAGCTATTAGAGAGTCACTTTATCATGTAAAAACTTCATACTCTGTTTTTTTCGATGCTGATGGCTCCCATTTAATAGAGGACATAAAGCCATTAGCTAATGAATTAATTTCTAAAAATGCAGATTTGGTTATTGCTTCTAGACTGAAAGGTGGAAGTCTTGAGCTTTATGATGGGTCTATAGAAAGTTTTTTCCGAACATTTTTCACTTTATGCATTAATCAGATAATAAATACAAGGTTTAATTCCCGCATAACTGATACTCAAAATGGCTTTAGAGCAGTGAAGGTCGAAAGTCTAAAAAAATTAAATCTAAAGAGCGACAGGTTTGAAATAGAAACCGAAGAAGTAATGAAGCTTCTGAAAGCTGGTGGTAAGATCTCAGAAATTCCGTCTATGGAATTAGAGCGTAAGCATGGAAGCAGCGGAATAAGCATTATGAAAGAAGGCTGGAGGTATGTTTGGACAGTTTTCTCAAATATTTTCTGAGTGTTGCCTATGAATCAAACTAAAGTCGCTTTTTTATATCCAAGTAGGAAGGGTGGTGGAGATTTGTATTCTCTCCACATGGCAGAGATTCTCAAAGAAGAAAAATCCATCAAAACGCACCTATTCCTATCGGCAAACATGCACCATCTTGAAGAGTTCAAACAATTAGGGTTACCAATGACTTTAGTTAATACTATTGGTTCGTACTTAGATATAATTACACTTCCATTTTCAATAATTAATTTAATTTTAAAAATTCGTTCGTTCAAGCCGGATATAATCTACGCGCCAATGTTCAGTCCATTTATTTTTCCAGTATTTTTATTTGGAGGAAAAGCAAGAAAAATTTGTACTGTTCACGGCTATTACAATAAAAAGTCATTCAGGGAAAAAATAATCTCTTATATTCAAAGTGCAATCGTTAGGACAAGCACAGAAGTAATCGTACTTTCAAAATATTATGAAGAGGAGATAAAGAAGAATTCGCCTTCTAAAAAAATTTATCTTATCCCACATCCTAATCTTGACTATTACAAAAAAGTCCAACCAGCTCAAATTTTCGATAAAAAGAATTATATACTTTTTATTGGCCGAATTTCCGAAGAATATAAAGGCGGAGAAGTTATGTTAGAAGCATTCAAATTGGCCAAACAAAAAATTCCCGAACTAACTTTAGTAGTTGCTGGTCGTGGTGCATCAAAATACCTGCTGGATGGAGTAATTTTCTATGATCAGTGGTTAGACGATTCTCAATTTGCGGCATTAATCCAAGATGCACGTGTCATCTGTGTTCCATATACACTTCCTACTCCATCTGGAGTTGTTAGTGCAGCATTTTCCCTAAATAAACCAGTTATTGCATCTGATCTCCCTGGTTTAAACGAACAGGTAAAAGATGAAGTAAACGGATTGCTTTTTACCCCTAACAATGCAGAAAATCTTGCAGAAGCATTAATTAAAATCTATAGTGACAAAAAGCTGTATCAAAAGCTTGTTTCAAACTGTTCAAAATCAGATATGAACGATCAAATAAAAAGAAATTTTTTAGAAATTTTTTGAGGTTAGAGGCAGATGGATTCAAGAACAAAATACTTATTGAATATTGTTGGGTCAATTATAATCTTTATTTTAATTTTTTATTTTCTAGATATTGGCAAAGTATTAGGTGTTCTATCCTATGCGAATATTCCACTTATTATTCTAGCATTAATTGCATATGTTCTAATCAACCTAATAATGTCTTTTAGGATTAAAGTAGTTTTGGAAAAACTTGGAATCAAACTTCAAATACCGGAAATTCTAAAGTCCAATTTTGCAGGTATGCTTGCATCAGACTTTACTCCTGCCAGAAGCGGTTATTTCTTTACTGCATTTTCCCTTTCTTCAAGATTTAATTTGCCAATAGATAAAACTATTCTTTCAATTTTTGGTCCACAACTATTTGACTTTACTATAAAGATCAGTTCAGTTGCAATACTGACTTTACTTATGGTTTCAGTGCTTGGTGTTGCTGATATGGACGGGTTCCTAATTGCAGTTTCAATATTAATTATGTTCTCTGCAATTTTATTTTTTGGCCTCCTTTTGGTCTATCCGCCTTTACTTGAGAAATTTGCTTTTATTAAGAAAATCGCAGTAGGCAGAAAGGCATTTTATTTATTTCACATGATGCAGAAAAATTCCAAATCACTTCTAGAAATAAAATGGGAAATAGTTGGCATTACAATTACTTCTTGGGTTGTTAAAGGTGTGGAATGGTTCCTCTTGGCTAAGGCAGTTGGCATTAGTCTTTTCTCAAATGATCTTTACATGATTGGTTTTATGATGATTTTACAGGGTGCAATAACTGTTTTGCATTTTCTTCCGATTCCGACCCTGGCAGGAGGTGGAACTTCAGAAGCTGCTTTTGTTGGATTGCTTGCATTATTTGGCATAAAACCAGAAGTTGCACTTGCATTCGGTATTTTGACAAGGCTTGTTATGATTTTAATTGATGCCAGTGGTATTCCGACGATTTTTGAATACATAAAAGATGGGGGAATTGGGAAGTTGTTTAGGGATTTAGAAGATGTGGAGAATAGGGCACAGGAGAATTAAACTATACAAAATTCCAACTAAATCTTGCATGTTCATGAAAACGTGCGTTTTCTGGCTGTTCAACACCTATTCGGTGGTTGAACACCGATTGAGAAAATTCTTTTCTCAGGGTGTTAATTCGTTAGGACTACACAAGCATCTGCCTCGATTAGTTTTTTTATTCAAATAAAGTTCTCTCCAGATATGGCCCCTAACCGATTTATTAGCGGGACTTAATTGTTTTGGTATAGTAAATATCTAGCGTTCTTTTAGCAATCTCTTCCCAACTATAATCCTTTCCAAGCTTTTCTTTAGCATTCTTAACTATTAACGCGAACCGTTCCTCATTCTCCAAAAAGCAATTCAGTTTTTCAGCCAGCTCATTCTCATTCCTGAACAAAAATAATTCAGCATCTTTCCCGTAAACATTTTCAAAAAATAATTCAGCATCTCCAACAAGCGTACTAAAAATCGGTCGTTCATAATTTACCGACTCCAACCAGACCATACTAAAGCCTTCATATTTGCTTGGAAGAACTATTGCTTTAGAGTTTTCATAAGCTTCTTTTACTTCTGAGTAAGGGACTTCTAAAAATTCAGCATCAACTTTCAAACTCTCCGCAGCATTCTGAAGTTTTTCCTTCATTCCTTCGTCTTTCCCAATTATTTTCAATTTTATATCTTTATTTTTTGTCCTTACTATCGCAAACGCCCTGATTAAAACATCAATTCCTTTGTATTCATCCAATCTTCCAATATAGCTAATTGAATCGGCTTCAGTAAATGGTTTAATTCCACCTTCAAAATATTCTACTCCATTCGGAACATAAACTATTTTATCTGGACTGACCTCCTTGGCAATAACTTCTTCAGATTTTTTAGATACGATGATAACTCTTTTTACAATTCTCAGGAAAACTGAGGCTGCAAAAGTTTTGTATAGGAGTTGAAAGAGACCTAAGATTCCCGTAAGTCTAGGGTATCCATGCAAAGTAAAAATAAACGGTTTTCCTTTTAGAAAGGCAGTAATTGAAGTGAAGAAGGGCATTAATGAGCCGTATCCATGGGAGCAATAAACGTCAGTATTCTGTCTAAGCAATTCAAAAAATAAACCCGGGGAAAAATTAACAGAAGAGACAAATGGTAAATTCAGCGACCAGAATCGCTTGATTTTAATTCCTTCAAGCTCTTCTTGGGCTGGCGCCTCATTAATTTTTGTAGTGAGAACTACGACCTCATGTCCATTTTTCACAAATTCTTTTCCCAAATGGAATACGTGTGTTTCAATTCCTCCAGTTGCAGGGTGGAATAAATGAACGACATGGACAATTTTCATTTTAGAATACCTCGTTTCCTTAAATCTTCAACTAAATAAAATACTCCCCTTGCCGCAAATAAAATAATAAAAGGCTCTATTGGAATTCTATACCGATATCCTGAGAATAATAATTGCGGACCATGAACAACTATCAAATATAGGATTATTACAACTAGTAGAGCTAACAAAACCTGATCAGTTTTTTGCTTTGCTAAAATTGCTCTAGCCGAGGATAAATAAACAAAAATCTGATAAATTATAAAAACTACCAATAAAACAAAATAAAGACCACTTTTAGAAATCTCATTAAATACTGCGTTTGGATCTAATCCTTTTTGGAAGATCACATAAGCTAAATGCGGAGTTTCCATTCCAAATGATTCTAGAACGTAATTTGGAGTCTGGGGTGAAAATAGCAATACGGCCGATTTAAGATTACTTTTTAGATAAATATCTGGGTAAGCAGAAATAAGCTCATTATAGACCTTTTGTGCCCGTTGCATATTACTCTTGTTTAATTTCGCAGCGCATTTATCCGGGAAATCCAGTCCGAATTCTTCAATTTCATTTTTCCATTTGCTTACGTCCGCATCTTTGTCAGTCACTATAACTGGCCCAGTCCAGCAAACATAACTAATCGTGCTTATACTACTGAATGTTAACTCATTCAAAACATAGAAATTACGCAGAATCCAAAAACCAGTAAAAATGTAGGAAAATATCAAAAACATGCCAACTTCTTTAATTGGCTTTTTCTGCCATAATAAAACCAATGCATAAACAATCGGAAATCCAATGGTTATTGGCCTAACCATTATTAGGAATCCAAAAACCAGAGCAGCATAGATTAAATTTTTCTCTTTCCTCTCGATCAAATAGCGGAAAAATAATAAATTTGCGAACAACAGGACAAATGCAAAGAAAGATTCTGAAACTAGTTTGAATGAGAATGAAATAAACATTGGTGAAATTGCATAGAGAAAAGCAGCAACTAAAGCAACCTTCTCCTCTTTAAAGATTGTTTTTGCAAGCAAATACATCAAATAAATAGAAACTCCTTCTAACAAAACCTGCACGATAGATATTAATCCATCCGTTAATCCGAAGAAATACATTATTCCTAAAAATAGCGGATAACCAGGAGTTCTAACATTTGCCATTTCTTTAGCTTCTCCTTTTTCAAGAATGAAATCAAAATTAGCTAAACCTTTTGCAAAAGCAGTATAACTGTAGCT
>JACPAS010000001.1 GCA_016180665.1 Microcaldota archaeon | reverse complement strand
GAAAAATTATGTTGATTTGAATTTTGCAAAAGTTGATTTGTTGCGTAAAAAAATAAAGGGATACCCAGAAGTTATTTTTTGCAAGGGAAAAACTGTAAAGCAGATAATTGAAATAATGAAAGTCCTTGCAGAAAATAGGCAGAAAATTTTAGCAACAAAGGCGAATAAACAAATTTATAGTGCAGTAAAAAAAATATTCAGTAATGCAGTGTATTGCTCTACTTCAAAAGTTATTATGATTAAGAATGGTCTAGGAAATAGCGGCTCAAAAAAGAAAAAAAAGGGAAAGATCTTAATTATGAGTGCAGGTACTTCCGATATTCCAATTGCAGAGGAAGCAGCGCTAACAGCTGAATTTCTTGACAATAGGGTAGAAAGGCTATATGATGTAGGTGTGGCTGGATTACATAGGTTATTGTCTAATATTAAGAAGGTAAGATCTGCATCTGTAATTATAATAACTGCTGGGATGGAAGGTGCTTTGGCAAGTGTAGTTTCTGGCTTAACCGACAAACCAATAATTGCAGTGCCTACGAATGTTGGATATGGCTCACATTTTAATGGAATTGCACCACTGCTGGGTATGCTGAATACTTGTTCTCCTGGAGTAGTGGTTGTAAATATAGATAATGGGTTTGGAGCTGGTTATTTTGCCAGTATGATCAATAGATAGACTCCAACTCATTCCAGTTCCATTTCAAATTTAATCTTGATCGATCTTTATAGAGCTCTGGTTTTTGGATAACAGAACCTACTATTAGAGGTAATGCAACTGAAGCCTCAACAAAAACCATCTGCTTTGTAGCTTTTTTATAGATTTTGCCCCATGACTGGGCTTCTTTAAGAGTACTGCCACTTAAGCCGCCCCAGTGGGGGACGTCAGTAGTTATCTGAAATATATAAAAGTGACCATCTATTTCCCTTTTTCTTACATATGAAGCCATAACAACAGCATCGTTAATCCAGTTTTTAGGAGTTCCACCGCCAACATAAATGGCACCGGTCTTTTTTGATTTGTCCACTATTTGAAGAACCTCATAATTGTCCCGTATCATATCGAGAGTTACGCGTTTATTTAAAGGTTCATCTTTATGCCTGGAGTAATATATAGTATAGCCAATTCCAATAGAACTATCACACAAAGCTGGGGAAAAGACCGGAACGTTGTTTTTAGAGGCCTGGTACAATATTGATTCTTCATCTTTTATTTGCTTTCCAAGTAAATAAAGTAATTCTCTTGATGAATAATCCTTCGGTTCAAGTGTTTCTAACCAGTCTGCAATTTCATGATCAGTCTGGTCGAACTTAATCTCATCAACATAAGTATCATAGATTCTATCTATCAACAAATCTCTTAAAAGAAGATCGTCTGTATTTGAATCGCCTTTGTAGTGCTTATGCCCAAGCCCCTGATAAAAATCCTGATAGAGAACTGCACCGGTTGAAACAATTACATCAACTAAGTTGTTTTTTACCATGTCACTTATTACTTTTCTTAATCCACCAGCTATTAGTGCACCACTTAGACCCAAAAATATTGTTGGTCTATCTCCATCAGCAAGCATTTCCTCCATTATCTCAGCACAAGTTCCGATGTTTCTTGCCTGAATTGACATTCCTTTAAAATTATCGACTAAATCTTTCACAGAATTAACTTTCTCAAGATCAAGCTGATTAATTTGTTTAGAGAGAAGTTGCTTTCTTTCTGGATTTTTTTGAACAGCCAGACTAACCTTATCTTTTTCTTTGTATTCCTGCCAACCATCGATTTTTTTGGAATTTCCTGAAAATTCTTCAGACATTTTACTCACACTAAGTATAAACAGGAAAATTTATTTAAGGGATATGTTTTAACTCTAAGATTTTTGAGTAATTTTTTTAACTGCAAGAACGCCTTTATCAGTTCTAAAAAATTCGTATTGCTCTGAAAGATAAAGCTTTTCTAGCTGACTGCCAGTTTCTCTTATATAATCGCTTATTTCTCCCCTTGGAAGGTCCTGGTAAAGATAAGCAATTGAGTAATCTAAATTGTTTTTTACTGCTTCTTTTTCTCTTTCATGCAAAAGCATTCGTCTTATATTTCTACCTTCATGACTTAGCAGAACTGCAGGATCTTCCATATATAATGCATTTAATTCTTTACCAGTTAACGTCCTTTTTTCATAATTAAAGGTGGTTGGCCAACCTAATCCAACTCCGACCAGCATTCTATTAACGTAGGTACCAAAACTCATTCCAATTTTTACAATGTCTGCTACTTCCTTTTCAGTAACTTCAAAACCGCATTTTAACATGACTTTTGCAGCATCTTCTACATCTTCCAGACTTAGTTTTTTAACCTCTGTCTGATCCTCATCAAGCAGATATATGAATTTCTTTCTTGTTTCTGGCTTTTGGGTTTGGATTGGCTTTTTTTCTTCTTTGAAGGTTTCCATTTAACTACACCACTACATTCTGAAAGATACGAATTTTTTAGGTGCTACACACTACGAACGTACTCGATTAGTTTCGAAACGCAGGCATTACATGCTGCTCGACGAATCATCGTCGTTTGTAGATTTCCCTACGTGGATTTAGTGGAAGAGGTAATTAACCGACTTCCTGTAGATTATTAATAAACTGATACTCAAATGATTATATAAACTTAGTATTACATGCTGGACAGGAGGTTAAGAGGGCAGTTGACTGATAGCCACATATCGGACATATATATACTTTTTCTTTAGCTCTCTCAAATTCTGCTTCAAAGCTGTATTTACAATTGCTACATTGTTTTGAATCTAGTTCGTTTAGAGACTTGCATTTTGGGCATTTTCTCCTGAACATTGATTTTATGCGGACCCCGCATTTCGAGCAGCGTTCCTGATTTATAAAAACTATTTCTCCGCAATTTGGACAGGTTTGTTTTGGCCCTTTTTTTGAAGGGCCTGATCCCTTTACCATCTGGCCAAATATGTCTAATAACCCCATAACTATTCCTCAATTTTAACTATTTTCCTAAGCTTTTCTTTAATCTTTGGGAGTGGATGAGCCTTTAGAAATAAAAGAATGGAATTTTTGGCAGTGGAATCTGCTTCGGAAATTTTTTCGAATTCTTTTTCAGCTTCTTCTGGCTTCATTTCGATTAATTTTCTTATCAAATTAGCAGCAGCATCTGTCTTATCATAAGAATAAATTTCCAATAGGGGAATTTCATATTTGGTTAGACGGTCTGGCTCTGATAGTTCATCGGGTTTTGTTTTTAATAGGGATTCCTGTCTCTTTGCTATTTCTTCTTGTCTCTTTATTTGGTCCTGCGCCTCTGCTCTTAGCTTTTCGTCTTCACCTTCTGCTGCTTTGGTTTTTCCGAATTTTTCTAACAGTTTTGCAACATCTTCATCTTCCCCATATTTAGCAATAGCTTCTGCTAATTCTGTTTTTGCAGTGGGATTCAGGGGATCTGCTTTAAAAGTTTCATATTTCTGGGTCAAATATTGGTCTGGAATATGCTCGCTTCCGTCTGGCATTTTTACAGCATATTTTGCCGCAAGAGCGGTTTTTGGTTTTGAATCATGTGTTTTTATATAAGACTCTGCAAATTGAGTAAGCTGTGAAGGCAGCATATTAGAAAGAACTGTTTTCTCTGATTCATCCTTAATTTGTTGAAGCCCTGCATAATGAGTTAGTTGATCCTTGACCTTTTCAAATTTAGGAGCAGTGTGCATAAACATCGTTGTTTCAGGATTCATATACTCTCTCATTGCTTGTTCAAGTTGTGGATCCTGAGTAACTTTAGTATATAATACTGCTGCATCTTCCAGCTTATCAGAAACTATTGCACTAAACAGACTGGAGGTTATCTCACTTTTAAGGCGCTTTTCCAAAACTGGAAGTTCTAATTTTTTAAATTGTTCTTCCTCCGATAGCTTAGCTGGATCTATTTTAAGTAAATCTGCCTGATCGCGTGCATAATCATCCAGTCTAGTCTTGAGGAAACTAGAGTTTATGTCTTTATCTTCCGCTCTTGTTGCAAGTGCCTCTGCCAGCTGCAGCTTTATATCATCAACACGTATCCTCGCATCTTCTGATTTAGTTTCTTTATAGACTCCGACAGCATCCTGGTATCGTACATACGCCGTATAAATTTCATGATCTATTGGTTTATCTGCAGCTTCCATTTTTCCTACGTAAGCACCCATTAGTTTAGTCAGCTGATTATCAGGAAGGCTTGATATTCCAACCATCTGGATCCTATCTTTTTCATCCTGGAGACCAGAATATCTTTCTAGAATTAGCATTCTTGCACTTGATTCGGTTCTAAACCTATCTAACTCTCCCTTATCAACTGAAACTGCACTTTCTACAAATGAGGAAACGTGCGGGTCATCAGATTTTGTTGAGATGACTCTCACTAAGTCAGCGAGCCTTTGGTCAGATGGACCGTCCTGATAGAGTTTCATATAGCGGTAAACTTCTGGATTAACAGGCTGCTGTGACTGTTCTACTGCAGATAAATAGCCATCTACAACCTGAGTTAAGGTTTTTTCCGGCATTTTTAACAGTGCCAAAAGTTGTTGCCTTTCTTCTGGCTTATTTACAGATGTGTATATATCTCTTACTAAATTATCTATAACATGATAATACGCAATAGTCTCAGGTTTTGTTTTTAAGAAAGAATCAATAGTTGTATCTTCTGCTTTTGTAACTAGGACTTTTATTAGAGCTGCTTTTCTTGCTTCATCTGAAGGATCTTCCTGGTAGAATTTAAGAGCAACATAAACTTCTTCATTAGATTCTTTTCTCTTAGTATCATCAAATTCTTTGACATAATTATCTACAAAACTGTTAAATGACTTAGGGGAAAGTAAAAGAAGTGCTGATGCCTGATCACGATCTTGCGGTTTAGCAGTAGAATAGACTTCTGAGAGAAGATTGTATCTTTCAACTGCACTGGCAATTTCTTTTTCTTTTACTGGGTCTACTGCTACTGCCCTAAGCTGGGCGATTGTTTCATTGAGCCGATTACCACCGTCTATTATGGTTTTAAGATGATTAGTATTGCCACTAAGGATAGCCAAATTGGCAGCTTTAACATAAGAATCTATAGAATCAGCAGATAGTCTTGGATCGTAATTCTCAATCAGTTTTATTAGTGAATCTCTGTATTGACTCAGTTGAACTGATCCTATCTTTGAGTAAAGATCTATGTTGGCCCCAGTAGCTAGACTCTGTAAACTTCCGAGTCCTTGGTTAATTGCATAACAAACTCTTTCAAATTTTTCCGGGTCTTTCTCAGTTCTTGCGATTTCAAGGAGCGAACCAAAAAATCTTTGCTGGTCTCCTTTTGTTAGATTGTTAACTGCTGGTGAGCTAAATATAGTGTCCAATGCTGAGAAAGCCCTTGCATCATTAACAGCAGATACCAAAGCAGCATGATTTAATGATGGGTTATAATTTTCTAAAGTCTTCATTAATTGAAGCTCTGCAGTTTTAAGATCTAGATAACCAACCAACTGACCGTGCGGATTGTCCAATTCTGATGCTATGATTAAAAGATCTTTAACTTTAGGTTGACTGTCTAATTCCCCTCTTTTTAGTGCGTCTTGTGCATCAACTGCATACAGAACAGCGATTGATGCAGCTACTATCTCCTGCCTAGTTCCTAAAGTTTTTTCAAAAGAGACTCCGTAATCCTTCATTACGCTTTTTTCTATTGAATCAAGAAGCAGAGTTGTTTCTTTACCATCTGCTTTAATATAGGTATTTGAGATTTTTCTTCCATCAGGCAATTCGATTAAGAATTGATCTGGTTTCAAATCTAAATTCAATTGCTCCAATCTTCCAATAACTCCCTGATTGCTTATGTATTTGTAAAGATTTGCGGAAAATTCAAGGTCAGCTTTTTGATTTTTTAGATCTTTTATATCTGATTTTAGAGCTGCGATCTCGGTATCAAGTTTCTGTTTTTCTTCCTTTGGAGCATTTACTGATTTTGACTGGCGCTCTTCAAGTTGCTTTTCTAATTTAGCAATTGGTGCGTCTTTTTCTGTTGAAAGTGTTAAGAGTGTCTTTGCCTCCTCCTGTAAACTACCTGGATTCTTTTTAGATGCATCTTCTTTTATTAAGCCAACAAACTCTAAGTACTGGAAGTTGATATTCATTCTTCTCATTTGACTATAGGCAGTAAGTTGCGATTTTAGAGAATCTATTTTGTTTTTGAGCTCCTCTTTTTTAGTCGGATCTTTTGTTTTTGCAAGAGTACCTTCTTTATTCTGAATTTCAGCCTGTATGGATCGTATCTTATCTGCAATATAATCGTGGTTTATACCAAGTCCATGTTCTGAAATTTCATTAAGAACTACCAAACGAGATCGTAGTGAATCGATCTTGTTTTCTAATTCTTCTCTCTTATCTTTGTCTTTAGTATTAACTAATTCGGTTTCTTTTTGCTGAAGATCTTTTTCTGTAGCAGATATTTTTTTATCCACAAGACCTTTTAGTGAATCATTGATTCCTTGATTATCCTTTGAAAGTTTATCCATAAGAAGTGCTGGAAGCACGGCTTGTTCTCTCATTATGTCGGTATAATGATCAATAATGTCCCTGCGGGTTTGCTCATACTCCTTTTTCATTCCAGCAAGTTTTTCTTTCAGGTTTTCTCTTTCAGAATCCAGGTTTGGAATTTGTGAATTCAGAGATTTTGCTTCTGCCCTCAAGGTTGTTATCTGTTGTTCTATTCTTTGCTTCTCTTCTGGAGCTTTTGCCTTAGCTAATTTTGATTCTAGATCTTTTATTTCTCTTTCTTTAGCTTTAACCTCCCGCTCTATTCCGCTTGGGGATAAACGTTTGTCTAATTCCTGTAATCTTCCTTCCCCCTCTTTAATGTTCTTTTCAAGCTCCTGTGCCCTTCCTCTTGCTTTGTCTATACTATCTTTTAGAGAATCAACTTTTGCTTGTGTTTCTTTAATATCTTTTGTAAAGGGTCTTTTGACCAGCCAATCGTAAACCCCACCACCAGTTAAAGGTTTAAGAATAAGATCTATAACAGAACCTCTTCCCAAGAACATCCCTAACCATGTTTTTTCTAAAATCATGAATGTAAAATCTAAGATTTTTCCAAAAGTAGTTAGTTTCGAACGCTCTGCTGAAACTCCTGAAGCTCTGGCCTTCGCAGAGTCAATATCCTTACCTGCGCTCATTACTCTGCCTATTGCTCCAAGACCAAATGGTGCACCTCTTCCTCTGGCTACACCCAATCTGGCTTCAGCTGGGTTTAAGGAAGCCTGGGGACCGGAGTATTTTGCATCATCTACACCTACCATTCCTTTTAGAAGACCACCAAAAGATAGTTTGCTTGATTCTTCAACTTTGCCGGTTTCTTTGTTTACTTTCTTTTCTTTTTGAACTAAACCAGAAAATGGTGCAGCCAAACGCTTAAGGCTGAGCATACCGAATGCCCCTAAAACTCTACCTACACCCTTTTCCATTACAGGTTTCATTAAAGGCTTTTTGTCTTTGTCCAGCATTGGCTTGCCTTTTTTGTTAAGAACTGGCTCCATAATCACTTTTCCACTTGAATCACGCTTAACTAATTCCTGTTTTAGTGCGTGTACATCGCTTCCTTCTGCCCCACTTATTTCGGCAGTACCTTTTTGTATTAGGGCGGCTGCCGCGCTTAGATCAACATGGGCCCCCCTTCCTCTTGCAGTGTATCTTAAGTGTTTACCCATTCTGGGAGTGCTTAGATCAAAACCACCGAATGGATTTCTTCCGCTTAAGTGTAGTGCTCCTGCTAATAATGCGAAAATAATTCCAAGAGGAAGGCAAAATGCCGGAAGAAGACTCTTGTCTATGGGCTTGCAATAAACTATTGGATCAGTGTTTGGAAAGACTAAATTTGGATCCTGCTTGTTTGCAAGTAAATATTGATTAATTGACTTGAGTAATTCTGGATTTGATTTTAGACTTTGAGGGTCTACGTCAAATGATTCCAAGCAACCGTAAAATTCATGATCACACATAGTTGGACAGTAGATATTTTTTATTTCGATACATTTACCTGGTTCTGGATCATATGAACCAAAATTAAATTGAATAGCGCCCTGAGAATCAGTAACCCCAGCAAACCCAACATGCAACGTCTTTTCGTCTTCATCTTTTACTGATATAAAAATAGGTGCATTTATAATCGGCTTTCGTGGATCCTCCTGAGAAAAGTTTTCATAGAAGAAAGAGGTCTCAGTTATTAATTTTTGCTCATCTATGGTGCTTAACATTCGACCTTCTAAAAAATCATCTACCTTAAGGCAAAGTGAACAACCAGGTTCTTCACCTGGAGGAACATCTTCAGCAAACAGGAAGGATATTAACAATAACAGTACTATTGCATGGCGGAATCGCATATAAACCGAATAGATAACTTATATTAGACTTATAAATATTAACTCGTGACTAGAGATTAAAAGAAAAATAAAAAAAGGTCAAATTCACTGGATCTCAAAAGAGGCAGATACTGAGACTGAAACATCTAATGATCCACTTGAAACTTCAGTACCTGCAAAGATAGCTTTTGATTCAGCAAAGGAAGTATAGTAAGTAGGATTGTAATAATAACTCTCATACAGGGAGGTTGCCTTTCCCAAATTAATTCCTGCTGCATTTGCCATCTTTTCTGCCTGATCTTTTGCATCCTTAACTGCTTCAGTTAATAGTTGTTTTTTTATCTCCTTTTCTTTATCTGGAGAAAGTCTAAATGAAACCCCGTTTATTTTGTTAGCTCCGGAGTTTGTAGCTGCATCAAGAATACTGCCTACTTTGTTCAGATCTGATACTTCGGCTTCTATTGTATGAACTGTCCTGTAACCTACAATTACCTCTTTGTAAACTTCTTCAGAAGTTTCACATTCTGGTTTAGAAGTCGGACATTTGTAAGAACCTTCTTTTACAGGCTCTGTATAGAAGGTGGAGGTTTTTATTTTTTCTTTACTGATGCCAAATACATTTAGTTCAGTCATAACCCCATCCATTATTTCTGCATTGTCTGATTGTGCTTCTTTTGCGGAATTAGATTCAGTTTCTGCACCTAGAGAGAGAACTGCCATATTTGGTTGAACGGTTGTTTGAGCATTGCCATTTACAGAGATAGTGTCTTTCGCTGGTTGAGAAGTTACGTAAATATTTTGCGCAGTTTTGGTAAAGCCAAGATTTGGACCTAAAGCTGAAATCAACAGCCACACTATTACTACTGCAACTCCAGAAAGTGCGAGTTTTTTTGTAAAATCATCATTTGAACAACAAGAATTACAAGATTCACATACTTCTTTTCCCATTAAATCACCAGTTTGAGTATTCCATTAAAGTTTAAATATGACTCTGGTTTGATTAGGGAAAAGGCTAATTTAATTCGAACCTTTTCATGATGAGGCTATTTCCAACTACACTTACGGAGCTGAAAGCCATTGCTGCACCTGCAATTACAGGGCTGAGAAGGAAACCGTTTATTGGGAAGAGAACACCCATAGCAACTGGAATGCCAACTGTATTGTAAATAAATGCCCAGAAGAGATTTTGTTTTATCTTTCCCAAAGTGTATTTTGAGAGTTTGATTGCTTTTACCACGTCTCTTAGATCATTTTTCACTAATACTATTCCGCCAGTTTCTATTGCAACATCAGTTCCAGAGCCGATTGCAATTCCTACATCAGAAGCTGCTAAAGCCGGTGCGTCATTTATCCCATCACCTACAAAAGCAACTTTCTCATTGTTTGATTGAAGTTTTTTTACTTCACTCTCTTTATCCTGTGGAAGAACATTTGCCAGGACTTTATCTATTCCAACCTGGGCTGCTATTGCACGGGCAGTCCGTTCATTATCTCCTGT
>JACPAS010000134.1 GCA_016180665.1 Microcaldota archaeon | reverse complement strand
TCTTTTTCGTGGGGAGTAATTATCAGGTCAACATTGTTTTTTGCAAAAAGAGCTAGTTTATTTTTAATTAACTTAAAACCATCACCATCAACAACCAAGCGTCGAACGTTTAATAGTTTTTTAAAACTGAATTTCGCATTTCCAAAACCAACCCCAAAGAGAACGCAGTCAACTTTGCCTTTTGTAATTAAATCTAAATCCTTAACTACTATAATTTCAGGAATTGGTTTTACTGCTCTAATTAGAAAAAGGTCAGGCTCACCGGGATAAAAATAAACCAAGTCCACAAATCTTCTGGCTGCAAGAATTGAAAATACTGGTGCACCATGGTATTTTTTACTTCCACCAATAATTAGTAACTTACCGTTCTGGCCTTTATGCGAAAGTTTCGGAGACTTATAGAGTTGGTTTAAAATTCTAGCCATAGACAAACTAAACATGGTAAATATAAAAAATTTAGTATTGAAGCTGCTGGCAGTAATACTGCTTATAGTTTCACTAACCTCAATGGTTTTTTACATAACTTTCTCAAATGCAGTTAATGATTTGAACTCTCTTAAAAATAGTGTCAAAACGCCTTTAGGACTAGCAGTAGTGAGTGAGTATGATATTAAAAAAAGTTTTGGGGAAGGAAAGGCAAATAACCTGTTGGATGGAGCAACAACAGATTTATATAAACAAGCAGTTTTGCTGAAAGGAATTGCAAATTATCTTCTTATTGTTTTGATTATTGCATACTTAGTTTCACTATTGTTGGTTTATTTGATTAACATGGAAATAGTTTCAACTATAGAAACATTTTCATACTATAATTTTATCTTAAGCCTCATTATTATTTTTGGCATTGTAGTTACTTATTTTGTAGTTCCTGCGATTGGAAATGCAGCTATAGGGGCACTTTTGAAGGAGAGTGAAATAGGAACCAACATGGAGGGAACATTTAAACCGCTTTTAAATCTATTCATAACTTGGTTAAAGGAAATTATTTTGAGACCGATCTACCTATTTGGACCGCTTGCAATAGTATCACTAGTTGGATGGAGAACTAGATTTTGGATTAAAGGCAAGGATTAGAAGAATTTTGAAATTTCAGCGTTAAGAGAACGGGTTGTCTGAAGCGCAGCCTGCTCTGGCTTTCCCCCAGTCTTCTCATATGCGAATGCAATTGAAGAAGAAGAGTTTATCCTATGGTGAGAAATATTATTTTTGATTGCTTGTAGAACCATCTTTAGATCCCCACCCTGAGTACCTACCCCAGGTATTAAGAATGGAAGCTTATCTTTTGTGAGTTTGACTATTCTTTTAATTGAAGTGCTCGTAGCACCAACTACTAAACCGCAATTTAGGGATAGTGCTTTCAATGCAACATGCTCATAAATAGGTTTTCCCTTGGCTTTTAATTCCTGAAAGTCTTTTGCACCAGGATTAGAGGTTCTGCATAATAGATAAGCAAGTTTATTTTGTACTAGAAATGGTCTTATTGAATCTTCACCCATATATGGACTTACTGTTACCGCATCTGCATTCCAGAAATTATAAACCTCTGTAGCATAAGCTTCACTTGATCTGTCAATATCTCCTCTTTTTCCATCTAAAATTATTGGAACTCGATTTTTGTATCTGCGAATTAAACTCATTAATGCATTTAGACCATCAAAACCATACTGGGCGAAGTAAGCATAATTCGGTTTTATTGCGGCTATTTGGTTTTCTTCTAAGAGGGTATCTACAATTCCCGAGTAAAAAAGAAGAATTCGATCTTCGGTTGACCCTTCTAGTCTAATTCTTTGGATAGATGGATCAATCCCAAAACACAGAATAGTTTTTCTTTCTCTTGCAATGTCTTTTAGCCAATTGTACATTGATAGTAGTACAGGAGATAAAAATAAAAAAGTTAACCTGTCGCTAAACTAATACAAAAATGGGGTCGTAGAGAGTTTCTACTTAAGTTTTAATATTGAAAACATCCGTGCTAATCTAAGATTATTATTAGAGACGCACTTGCCCTTGAATGCTGCGCATTTAAGAGCAGATTCTTTTTTTAAAAACTCGGTGTTTAAGCACAACCTAAGAAAACCTAGGTTTTGGATAAACACCAGCCTTTTGTGAGTAAAGTCCTCATGATAACAAAAGGCTTGTGTTTGAACTCTAACATGCTGGTTTCGCGGCCATAAGTTCTTGTCTTAAACAAGAGAGATCTGGAGCCAGCCGCGCTACCTGGTTGCGTGCATTTGGACCCTCGCATACGAAGTATGTGAGAATCGATTACGCCACGACCCCGTGAAAAATAATTATGCAATAATAGGTTTTTATATTTGCGTAACCTACATATCTATTGGTGGCTATATGACATTGGCCAAAATTTGGTTAAATTCATAAAAAAAGGTGTTTTTATGGGATGTCGTGAATGCAATGCATTCATGAGCATGTTCGAGAACGAGGATCCGTTCTCGACATCGAGGAAATCGCATTTCCGAGAGAATAAAAATTTGAAAAGTCTGTAAGGGGTGAATTTTTATGGGATTCGTAAAAGTTTGTAAGGAAAATGCTGTTGGAGAGGGTTCTGGACAGTTATTTGAAGTTAATGGTAAACAGATTGCTGTGTTTAAGGCTGAAGGAAAAATTTATTCTACTGATGCAGTTTGTACGC
>JACPAS010000139.1:982-3069 GCA_016180665.1 Microcaldota archaeon | reverse complement strand
CTGGTGTCGGAGAAGTTGCAGCAAGAATGATTCGTGAATATGAAAAATAATTCGAGTTAGTTAGTTAAAACTTAAGGTGATTTTTTATGGGAGAATATGTATCTTGGAAAACAGGTCAAAAAATAGAAATAACTGATTTAAAGGAATTTCAGTTTCCCCCAACAGGGGATAAAGTCCTTCTGAAAGCCCGTCCGCCTATTTCCAGAGAAATAAAGACAGATTAGAATGATAATCACTACTAGCCGCTACTCTTCAAAAACAACAAGGGAATTCGCAAGGCTATTTGCAGACCTGTTAAATTCAAAATACAAAGCCCGCGGAAAAAAGAAAATAGATGATTTTGCAAAGCAAATGCCTTTTTTGGGTGAATCTATTTTATGCATAATAGAGGAAAAAGACAGCAACCCATATTCTATTCAATTTATTTCTGCAGACGCCGTTTCAAATTGGAGATGGTCAAGTAAGGAATTTATAATTCTTGCACACAATATAAAACGTGAAGAGCAAATGAAATCAAGCATTAAATTCCAGTGTAATTTCAAATCAGAAAAAGACTGCCTTGCAGCATCAGATTCAATTAAGTCGGAAGAAGAATTCAAAGGCAGGGCAACAACTAAAATAAATAAAGATTCTAATAACTTGGAGATCACAATAGAAGCAGATGATTTAGTTGCTTTGCGCGCTACAATGAATGCGTTATTCAGATATTTACATGTAATAGATAATATTAATGGAGGTAATATCGATGAAGAATGATCCAGAATTGGAAAAAACTCTAATTGAATATCAAAATATTGAAAGGCAAATGCAGAACATAGTTCTTCAAAAGCATCAACTTCAGCTGCAATTGAACGAAATAAAACTCGCAGAAGAAGAGATAAAAAAATCAACTGGAGAAGTATATAAGTCAATAGGTTCAATAATGATAAAATCATCTTCCGATGATGCCCAGAAAGACTTAAAGGAAAGGAAAGAACTTTCAGAATTAAGGTTAAGTACTCTTGGAAAACAGGAAGAAAAAATAAGGTTACACCTTACCACATTGCAAAAAAGGCTCCAGGATAAGATGAAAGGGTCAGCCAATGTCTAATTCTTTATTCTCAACATTTTTATCTTTTTATTCAAATAAAAAATTGCTTATTGTTACCCATAATGAGGCAGATTTGGATGCAATAGCAAGCGCGTTTGCAGTCTCATCAACTTTAAAAAATTCAAAGATTGCGTTGCTTGATGAACCCAATGATGCAGCCAAACTCTTAATTAAAAAACTCGATATTAAAGTCCATTATTTAAAAGATTTTAAGAAAGAAGATTTTGAAGGGTTGGTTATTACTGACTGTTCTACTAGTGCACTCTTGAGAGGAATTGAAGGCTGGCCCATCTTATGCATAATTGACCATCACCGTAAAAGCGGTAAAAATATTGATGGAAAATTTGAGATAATAGAGGAAGAATGTCCATCTGCTTCAGAAGTAGTTGCAAAATTACTCCCAAAAATAGAGAAAAATATTGCATATGCATTAGCAATTGGAATAATCTCAGACACTGCTCAATTTAGCTCATCGAGATTAGAAACTTTTGAAATGTTTGTGAAGCTTATGAAGATCTGCGGTGCAGAGTATTCCGAGCTGTTGTACCATTCTTTCCCTCCAAGATCCTTGGATAAAAAAATTGCAATAACAAAAGCCCTTAAAAATACAGAATTTTTGATTCATGGAAATATCATAATCAGTACTACTGAGGCCGGAAGCAATGAATCTGATGTGGCCACTACGTTGGTTCAAAGCGTTGATGTGTCATTTGTAGCTAAAGAAGATTCTGATGATTCCAAATACTCAAAAATCTCTGCCCGTGTTAGTAAAACCTTTGATGTTAAGATAAATGAGGTCATGAAAGAAGTCGGTGAGTCACTAAGTGGGAAAGGTGGTGGCCACTACAAAGCAGCAGGAGCCCGTGTTTTAGCTTCAAAAAGAGATGGATTAAAAAAATGCGTTGAGATACTAATTAAGAAACTTAATTCCAAATAGAAATTAGACTGAGTTAGATTATTATGAAAAATATTCTAGTGGGACTTCAATTCGGGGATC
>JACPAS010000139.1:0-905 GCA_016180665.1 Microcaldota archaeon | reverse complement strand
AGCAGAGAGCGTTCAAATCTCACCATATTGCAGTGAGGTGTTGTGCATGAAGAATATCTTAGTTGGCTTGCAATATGGTGATGAGGGAAAAGGTAAAATTGTCTCCTATTTAGCTTTATCAGACAACCCTGAAATAATTGCACGTGGTGGTGTTGGTCCAAATGCCGGCCACGAAGTCAACTACAAAGGAAAACGCTATCCCATGAGACTAGTTTCATCAGGATTCATTAATCAAAATTCAAGAATAATGATTGGTGCAGGTGTTTTAATTAATCCAGAAGTTTTTCTCCAGGAAGTTCGGAGTTTAGAAATTGAAAAACGTACGTTTATTGATCCTCGCTGCACTTTAATAACTAAGGAACATATTGAAAGAGATTCGACCAGTGAAAATTCAAAAAAAATTGGAACGACTAAGACTGGCTGCGGACCTGCAATGATGGACCGTGCTGGTCGTACAGCAAAGTTAGTTTCAGAATCTTTGGAGCTTAAAGAATACCTGATTGATGTCCCTAAAGAAGTTAACAATGCCAAGAATGTTTTAGTTGAAGGAACCCAAGGTTTTATGTTATCTAACTATTATGGAACTTATCCATTTGTGACCTCAAAAGATATTTCTGCATCTTCAATTGCGGCAGATGTGGGTTTAGGTCCAACTTCAATTGATCAAGTATTCGGCGTCCTTAAATCTTATACTACTCGTGTAGGTTCCGGTCCATTGCAAAATGAAATCTCAGAAGAAGAAGCGAAAAAATTAGGTTTTCAGGAATACGGAACCGTAACCGGCCGTGCCCGCAGAATTTCACCAGAACTTCACTGGGATGAACTTAAACTTGCAGTACAGATTAATAGTGCAACTCAACTAACAGTTACAAAAATTGATGTTCGTTTCCCCGGAAACGCTGGGA
>JACPAS010000100.1 GCA_016180665.1 Microcaldota archaeon | reverse complement strand
CGCAAATGAGGGCGTGATATTCTTCTTGAGCAGTTTTATTAAAGGCCCAAGGTCTTTTTTGTTTGAATTCAAAAGCGCTATTCTTTTTTCCAATGACTCAACAATTGAGATTTTCCCTTCCATTCCGGCATTCGTTATATCCCTTATTTCCTTCATTACCTCATCTTTCTTTTTGTTGCCTTTGAGGGAGATGGCAATGAGTTCCTCAAGAGTCTCAACCCGCGTAAACGTGCTGTCAAAATCAATAACATAATACCTCTTCGTCTTGTGCGCGGGGGTCATAGTTTCAGGTCACTGCGAGACTTTCGGTCCCCCCACCTTATGCAGGATGTCCGAACGGAATGTGTAATTGGTACTCTCCTGTGCCTTAAAACGCTTCTCCGCCATGGTCACGAGCCCCAGAACGAGCTCCATGTTGGACACACCGGCCTTCTTCCAGTTGTGGTGATACAGGCTCCCCGGCATGGTATTCACCTCTATAACATAGACCTTTTTGGCTACACTATCAATGAGGAAGTCAACGCGCGCTATGCCGGAGCATCCCAGTATATTCCAAACCTTTTTTCCTAATGTAATGACGTCCTTGGTGAGGACGTCGCCGATATCCGCCGGAATCCGGCTGTATGCGCTATTGGCGCCTCCGCCCTTTTTGCCGCCCGACATATACTTGCTGTCAAAATCAAATAATTCTGTTTTGTTGAGAGGCCGCTCTACGAGAGCCGTGCGCGGCGCATCATCGCCCATAATTGGAATTTCCTTCATTCCTCTCTGAAGCTTACTTCCAAGAGAAAGTGCTGATTGGTAACCAACAAATATCAAAGCATTTTTAGGATCATCAGCCATTAGTTTCAAATATTCATAAGATGGCCCACCAGAAAGCATACCAGAAGGTGCAAGAATAATGCACGGTTCGCCATTAACGATTTCTTCTTTATCCGTACCCTTTGCAACTTTTATCATTGGTGATTCGAATGGACTTTGGTCTGATAATATCCTTCTTTGAACCTGTTCACGCAAATATTCTGGATAAGCAGTATGTATGGCGGATGCTTCCATAACCATTCCATCTATATAAACAGGAATATTAAAATCTGGGTTCCTTCTGTAAAACTCTTCCAGAACTAAAAGTATCTCCTGGCTCCTTCCAACTGCAAAAACAGGTATCAATACTTTTCCTCTTCGATCAGTTACTTCTTTTATCATTCCAGTTAGCTTAATTTCCATTTCAGCTCGGTTAGGTGTTACATCATTTCTCGCACCATATGTACTTTCCACAAAGAATGTTTCTACACGTGGGAAAACTGTATTTGCTGGTTCAAATAATTTTGTAAACCCAAATTTCGTATCGCCAGAATAAACAAGGTTATGGAGACCTTCACCAATGTGCAGGTGTACCATTGCGCTTCCCAGTATGTGTCCTGCATTATAAAGAGTCATTTTTATTTCAGGTGTAATGTCAACTACTTCACCATAATCCACTGCTATTACGTGCCTTAATTCAGATTGTATATCTTTCTTTACATAAGGAGGTTCTATGTTCAAAGCCTTTTTTGCGAGGTTAATATAATCCTGCTGCAATAATACCATTATGTCTCTGGTTGGTGGCGTACAATAAACTGGACCATCATATCCATATGCAAAAAGGTATGGTAAAAATCCCATATGATCTATATGGCCATGACCAATTACAACTGCATCCAGCTGATCAAGTGGGAAACCCAGCATATTAAGATAAGGATATGCCTTTGATGAATCGCCTGTTGCAGCATTTACTCCACAATCCAGAAGAACCTTGCTGTGTGGTGTCTGGACCAATAAACATGATCGCCCTACTTCTTTGAATGCACCAAGGCAGACGATTCTTAACCAGTCACTTGTTCCTGTTGGCTGACAAATCTTCCTACCAACGTTTACAAGGAATTTCTTTCGGTCTGCTCCTTCTGCGATTATTGATTTTCTTACTCCATCTATTGTTGATGAGGGCATTGTTGGTGCCCTAAGTGCGAGTGGTGCCCAGCCGGTCTTTAACATTATTTCTTTTAAGACAGTGCCTCCTTTTCCGATGACTATTCCGGGTTTTAAGGATTCAATATGAACTTCTGAAAATTCTGGATTAAATAGAATATTTCTGATTTCTGCTTCTTTGGGAACCGTTTCCATTATTACTTTTTTTGTATTTTCCGGGTCCAATAGAGTAGAGGCATCTGAACGTACGACGACTTTTTTCTTCAGTACTCCTGCTAATTGTTTAATAAGATTCTCAGACTGGTAGAACGCCCTTATATTTTTTATATAAATTGCCGTAATTAATCCTTCAGGTTCTACTTTTGTGACCTCACATTCCTTAGGCATAATTTCTACTACTGTTTTTTCTATCTCTTTGTAATGCAATAAATCACCATTAATTATTTTACGTCTAAAAATAAAATTTAAAAAACTAAAAATTCAAAAATTGATTATCAAACAAATATCAACCAATAAGTCCTTTTATCTCATTTTTGTCATATCTCTTAAATCCCTGCTTGTCTATAACAACAAGGTCAACACGCTCGCCACTTGCAGCGTCCCTTTTCATTGCTGCCGTAACTGCTTTGGCAGCTATTTTCAAATTTTCCACCATAGTGCCTTCTTCTTTGTATAACTCTTCAAGCACACCATATGCTATTGGTGAACCGCTTCCAGTGGAAGTTAACTTTTCTTCAGTAACTCCCCCAAGCATATCCACACTATATAATCTAATTCTTCCATCCTCATCCATCCCACCAATTAGTAGTTGGACAAAAAACGGATAGTATTTATATTGAGTTAATATATTTGCTAATAGAGTTGCAGCTGCTTCTACTGTGATTCTCCTATCATACTTCAACCTATAAAGTCTCATTTCTGCTGTCATCCATCTGACTAAGGTCTGTGCATCGCCGACTCCCCCAGCAATAGTCATTCCAATATGAGTATCAAGCGGATAGATTTTGTCAATGTCTTTACTTGCAATTAAATAACCCATTGTAGCTCTTCTGTCTGATGCAAGAACAAGTCCGTCTTTGCAGACCAATCCAACAGTTGTTGTTCCTGTATTTACGATTTTTTGGCTTTGTTCAGCTTCCATTAATTTCACCATTTACTCCTAATTAAATCTAACATATTTGAAAAATATTTTTTTCTTATCTTGCAATAAACCATTATTACACCGGGAGAATGAGGTAATAATATTCTACTTACTAATATTTATAAAGCCTCGTATCAATTTTGAATCAAAATAAAAATTATTTAAGATCGCCGGTTTATGACCAGCTAATTTTAAAAACAACTATGTGATATTTATTCATGGGGTTTTTCGATTCTTTCGTAAAAAGAGTAATGGCTGCAGGCAAAACCGGTAAACTAGGCAGAAACGACCTGAGCATGCTGAACAATCTGTTTACAAAAACTAACCTCCGAAATAAAGTTCTTGCCCGCGGTATTCTCTCAGCCCTGAAAGCAGGTAATGCCAAAGATTCAGAAATAAAAAGACTAACCAAACTTTTAGGAAAAGCAACCGAAAGAATCAATGACAATAGAAAACCCTTTTCTCCTTCAGATGAAAAGGAACTCAGGTTAATTTTTGAATCTGCAGGTCTTTCAATAAAAACAACTCGTTGGTTTACGCTTCATATGGATCAGTTTCTGAATAATGAGATAAATGAAGAGTTAATTGGAAAAGGACAGCTCGTCCCTTCCAAAAAAGTTGTTAAGTTTGAAACTGGGAAACAGAAACTAAGGGGCTAAAAATGAAAATTAAACTTACACCAGAATTTGCCTATATTATAGGTTTCTGGAGAAAACGACGTTCACGTGAAGGCTTGGGCATTCATGGAGAAAACCCTCACCTTGAATTATTTTCCAAGGAAGTCCTGGATAAAAAATTAACTAGTTCTGAAAAATTATTAAGCGAAGAGGGGAAGGTTTATTTCTATCACACTGCCTATAGAAAATTCTTCCAGGAGATTGAGGAAGAACAGCTAGAGCGTTTCAAATATCTGAATGAATATGCTGCAAGTTATCTGGCAGGTTTATTTGATTCTATTGGGGGAGTTGATGAAAAGGGTTTTGTTTTTATTAATAAGACCAATAAGCAAGATGAAATATTGCTTTTAAGATTAGGTTTCACAACAAGAAAATCGAGAGAGGGTCTTATTATTGGCAAGCCACGCGCTTTTTTGGCTCTAATTAAAAATTATGTTAAATTGCATAATAACAATAGAGCATTTGAATACGTGAAGAGTTGAGCCAACAGAACAAGAAAAAAAAGAAATCAAAACATTTGAATACAGTTAGTTCTATTCTCTGCTTCTAGAATACCATATATCTTTCCATAGGTTTGTCTTAGTTCATTGCTATTTGCTGATCCAAGTGCGATTAACTTTGCAAGATCAGCAGCAATTTCAGCAAGAGTCATTACTCTAGTGAGTTCTGATTCATTTTTTGTATTTTCAATAATCTGGTTTCTTACCTCAGAATGAGGCGAGTTAATTCCAACTAATACGTACAACTGCATGCGGCCAGGTACTTTTAGCGCGTCTACTCTTTGCAGCATATCTAATGTAGAACGGGAATCTATAAGCTTAAGTCCTTCTTTCACAAAATCAGTAATCTTGCCTATTTTTCCATCTTCGGAGTGAATAAACCCATAACCTTTTACTGAAAGGTAAACTACCATTAGTGCTTCAACCAAATCAGTAACCCGAGTACTCCTTCTTAACTTTGTTAGATTAGTTTTTAGCAGAGCCCCTGCTTTTTTATCAACAGGTTCGATTGATTCAGAATATGCTGCATGATGCACTACTCTAAAAGAAGATGAGTCAGTAGTTGAGAAGAATCCCCTTACTCTATCTGAAAAACCAGTCAATGCTTCTTTAGTAGTTCGCCAGTGCAAGCCAGAATCAGTTTCGTCCATCAGAGGTAAATGCGGATCTAAAACGTCTGCATGGCTTCCATCATTAGAAACGGCAAATCTAATCCTTATTTCGCCATCTGAATTAGCTGCAAATCCGTGCTGCGGAAATCTAGGCGAAGGTCTGTTTAACCAAAAATTAGCGGCAGAAGACCCTGAACGCATTTCTCTTCTAGCAGTTAGAATACAAATCCCTACATTATTTCACTGTTCACTCTATATAAATATTCCTAGTTAGTTTGTGTGCGTCTGTACAATTTTTATATAATTTCGTGACAGAAACAGTCAAAGCGTGACAAAGCTTTAAAAAGAGTCTATATCCAGTTATTAACATTATGGTATTTATCAAGGATTTAGAAACAACTACTACATGCTAATTCTTAGTGTTAGCTAAATCCTTGAGAAGTTCGTAAGTTTTTTTGAAATTCCTTTCAGGGGTTTAGCCTTATTAAAGTTATCTAGTAGTAAAGAGGTGAAAAATATGAAAGAATTGAAAAATGTGATTTTTCAAAAATTCACATTTGATGGTGATCAAATATGAAAGGGTGTTTAGAAACAAAAGAGAGGAAGGAAAAAAGCCTTGAATGAGGAAGAAATAGATCTAGTTAAACAACTTTATGTAAATGGTTATTACAATATTCGGGAACTTGCAGAGATGTTTAAGGTATCTAGGATGGCAATATGGAGAAGTTTCAGATACTAAATGTATTTTTAGATTTATCTGGAAATAATACTAGGTTTTTGAGGTTTTAGCATGAGAATTTTAACAGTACATTCAGACTACATGGAAGTAGAAGTAAAGAAAAAAGCAATTCAAGATGCAGAACAGTGCGAACCAGGTCCTAAAAGATACGAAGAATTATTAGTCGTTTTCACTGCTGTAGAACAAGGGGATGAAGACGTAGCTGCAAGTTCAGCAAAGCTAGTAACAGAGATTGAAAAAGTTTGTGTGCAGGTAAAAACAAAAAAAGTTTTACTTCATCCATGGGTTCATCTAACTTCAAAGCCTTCAGCTCCGCGAGTAGGGCTGCAAGTAATTAAAAAAGCAGAAGAATTGCTTAAGGCAAAAGGTTATGACGCGGTTCACTCACCATTTGGCTGGTACAAAGCATTTACAATTAAAACTAAGGGCCATCCATTGAGTGAACTCTCAAGAGAATTTAGAGCAAGCGGAGACGATGCTAAAATAGTTGAAAAAGAAGAGGAAGTTTCAGAATCATTAAAGCAGGAAGCAGTAACCAAATCTAAATTTTATATTTTGGATGTAGATGGTAAATTGCATGAACCTGATAAATTTAACTATTCAAAATATCCAAACCTGAAAAAGTTTGCAGACTATGAAATTAAAAAAGTGCGAACGTATTCAGAAGAACCTCCGCACATTAAATTAATGAAAGAGCACGCTTTAGTTAATTATGAGCCAGCAAGTGATTCCGGAACTTTCAGATGGCTTCCGAAAGGTCTATTAATGAAGAAATTACTTGAACGTTACGTCACGCAGATTCTAGTTGATTATGGAGCGCACCAGGTTGAAACTCCAATTATGTATGACTATGAACACCCTGCGCTTAAGAGTTATTTGAACCGTTTTCCTGCTAGACAATACACGCTTCACAGTGACAATAAGAAGTTTTTCCTCAGATTCGCTGCGTGTTTTGGTCAGTTCATCGCTGCACATGATATGGTGATTCCATACAAAGCACTTCCATTCAAAATCTATGAACTGACCCATTATTCATTCAGGAGGGAACAAAGCGGAGAATTAGCCGGATTAAAACGTTTACGTGCATTCAGCATGCCAGATATGCATACATTATGCAGAGACTTAGAACAAGCTAGAGAAGAATTCAATAAGCAATTTGACCTATGCAGAAATTGGAATGATGAATTAGAACTAGAATTCGAAACTGCTTTTAGAGCACAAAATGACTTTTTTGAAGAGCATAAGAACTGGTATCTTTCCATGGTAAAAAGAACCGGAAAACCTATGCTTCTTGAGTTGTTTGATAAACGTTATGCATATTTCATTACTAAGTTTGAAATGAATTTTGTAGATTCTGCTTCTAAGGGAAGTGGGTTATCAACAGTTCAAATAGATGTGGAGAACTCCGAACGGTTTGAAGTTGTTTATGTAAATGAAGAAGGTAAGAAATGCAATGGTCCAATTCTTCATACCTCGGTTCCAGGTGCAATTGAACGTGTAGTCTACGCACTGCTTGAAAGAGAAGCAATGAGAATTAAGCAGGGAAAAAAACCAGTCTTTCCAACTTGGCTTGCCCCAACTCAATTAAGACTAATACCAGTCAGCGAAAAAACCCGTGAGTTTGCATTAAGTTTATTTGAAAAACTTAAAGGAAGGCAGTTGCGGGCTGATTTTGATGATCGTGAAGAAACCTTGGGCAAAAAAATAAGAGATGCAGAAAAAGAATGGATTCCGTTCATTGCAGTTGTAGGAGAAAAAGAAATGGAAAGCGGGAAATTAATGGTTAATATTCGGGAAAACAATGAAAAGAAAGAAATTAAGTTAGAAGAACTTGTTCAGATGATTGAAAAAATAAATGAAAATCATCCGTTTGACAAGCTTTCACTTTCAGATATGGTTAGCAAGAGGGTAATAATGTAGTATCAATAATTAGTTTTTGGACACAAAAGTTAACCTTTTAAAACATTTCCAATATAGATATCTGTATGCACGATTTAAAACGCCCACAGTGTGTATCGATTAATGGACTTGCAAGAATGTTGCAGGAAAAAAAAATATTTCCAGCCCAGGAAGTTCTTGTTCACATGGTCGGAGAAAGCGAGGCCATAAAGGTGGTAAAAAGGGACCTGGTAGTTGCATCTACAGTTTTACTTCCGGTTCTTCTAAGCGGGCCTTCTGGGACTGGAAAAGAACGTGCTGCAAGTATTATCCATCTTCTCAGTGAACGTTGTCATAGTCCTTTCATCGCAATAAACTGCGCAGCAATTCCACATGATCTTGCAGAGAGTACTTTTTTTGGGCATGAGAAAGGTGCATTTACAGGTGCAACAAAAAGACAACAGGGCAAATTTGAAGTAGCACATGAGGGCACACTTTTCTTGGATGAGATCGCTGATCTTCCATTAACATTACAAGCCAAAATCCTGCGTGCTCTTGAATCTGGTTATATAGAAAGAGTTGGCTCAAATTCTCAGGTACCAGTTGATATTAGAATTATATGCGCAGTTAATACTGATTTATTTAGTTCAGTAATGGGGGGGAGTTTTAGGGAAGATTTGTACTATCGTATTGCTGGCTTTGCAATAGATCTTCCTCCTCTTTCAAAAAGGAGAGATGATATACCTCTACTTGCAATGCATTTTCTCGATGTTTTTAATACTACTTATAATACAAATATAGTTCTTTCTAAAGATGCATCAGATGCATTAGTTACACTTGATTACAGGGGGCATGTGAGGCAGCTCAGGCATATTGTTGAGCTTGCTGCTACTTTGGCAAAGTATGAAGGAACAGACCTGAACATGCATGCTCTTCAAGAAGCTCTAAAAAGGTCGAAAGTACCCCTATTGGCTGAAAAGGGCAATGTTGTTAGCTCACACCCGCTTGTTCCTTTAGGTAAAATTGATTCTTTTCCCAAAAACCCCCTCCTCCAACAACTTTCCGATAGAGGTACCTTTTTAGGGCTTCTTTCCAGATTTGATCCTTTTAAACTGGTTGCACTTTCAGAGGATTCAATAATCGTTGGTATTTCGTCTGCTACTGATATTCCGCCTAACAAAATTAAATACGCATTACGAGTTCACAGAATAGATGTTGAAGCATTCGTTATTGAAAGAAGACTAGAAAAGATTTTAGCCGCACTAAGATCAAGCACGGAACTTAAGCATGCTGCCGAAGCACTTGGGATGACGGAAGCCTCTCTTAAGGAGAAGCTTGGTTCTTACGGTGTTAATGCTTCTGACCACCTTGCTTCCACCTAGCTATTTAAATTTTTATGAATCTATTTAGAACTTATGCCTAATTCTAAGAGTCATTTTAATCACAGACTTTCTACTCCTCATACTGAAAGAGGTCAGGACTTCAGTACCAAACAAAAACTGACTGAACGCCAGGTAAGATTTTTAGATGTTAGATGGAGCACTTGCGCTACTGATAGAGAGAATGTTGATGTTGTTCTAAAGAGGGCAGCAGAAGAGAACGGAGGTCATCTAATTTATTCATATCATGAAGGCCTTAAATCTGATGAGCTTGTTGCTGCAATTGGGTATAATGCTAATGGAGAACTAAGGTTGCTAGTAAAAGGAGATCCAAATAAACTACAAAATGCAGATTTTTCTTCATGTGGCAGCAATGCAGATTATTTCAAAGCGCTATCTATAGATATAGCCACCCGTACTAGTAGCAATGTAGGTATACATTATGGATTTGATGATTCTGGGCAGGCTTTGATTCCATTGGTAAGGGGCGAAGATGATCATATTTATTTTCCAAACGCTACAGAACAGATGACTAGTCCAAATCTAAGTACAATTAGATTATGGGGAGAGAGTAGCGCAAAAGATCCAAAAACAGTGGACGAATTAACTGGCAATGTATTAGCTGATGAAATAAATCAGGCACACGGAGGTGGAGGCTCAAGAGAAAAGCCATTGGTGGCGGATGATTCTAATACTCTCTTGTATGGGCCCCAGTCAGGGGATATTGAAAAAGTTTCAGTGGTAGATACAAGGATTCACGAGAAAGTCTTAGACCTAGTTGAAAATCCTCAGGATATGTTTTTTAGACCTCAGCAATACGGGACTTTACAGGAGCAGAGCATTATTTTTGATGGTTTCCCTACTGGGTTGCTCCCTTACGCTCAAAACCAACAACAATCCAATATGGATTTTGATCAGGCAGTGAAAGGCAGAGAGCTGCAAAATACTCTACTAGCTGAAGTTTTTTATGATACTTCCCCGCCGCCAATTACAGTTATATCTAATCCACATTGTGGATATTTAGATGGATATTCAAATAGTACTGTGGCTCAAGAGCAACTCATTCGACTTCCTATTGTAGAAGCGACAAGTATGCGAAATCCTGATGTTACTACCTATGTAAATGATCCTTTTAGAGTTCCAGTTGACAATCAAAAATATATTCAACAATCTTTAGACTATTCAGATTATGCAACTCCTTCAAACCAATCAACAAGAAGTTGTTTTTATTTTGGAAACCCTGACAATAGAGGGAGCTTCGGAAGTATTGTAAACCCTACAACTCCAGCACCTAGCCTAAGGATGCCAAAATTAGAACGATCAATGTTAATGAGAATGTTGCTAGACCCAACTTTAAGAAGACTTTATGGAAAAATGTACGGGTTTCCAGATGAGTCTGAGTTAATTCCACTAACTGTTCAGAAATTTGTTACGCAAGGTGCGGCTTCAGCCACTCCAAAAATTATTGCAGCAATTCCAGTTAATAATTCTCAAAATAAATCACAAACTAAAGTTCTAAAAGTTTCAGATCCGGCATCAACTGAAGCTACTTCTAATCAAATTCGTACTGATTATTCAAAAAGGGAAGAAAAAACTGCTGTTCTAA
>JACPAS010000099.1 GCA_016180665.1 Microcaldota archaeon | reverse complement strand
CAAATGCAAAAAAAGAGAAAGAAAATATAATCACTAATTATGAAAATGAAATAACTAAATGTGAAAAGGAACGAACGACTATTAGTAAGGAATTACAAGAAAAGCAGCAAACAAGTGGTTTGATAAAAGAAATTGAAACCTATAAAGCATCCATTGGTTCAAAGTCACAAATCCTAACTGATAAGGGAGAAGAGATAAAAAAAATATCTACCAATTTAACTGAATGTGAAAAATTAAAAAACAAGGCTGAAAGAGAGGTAGAACGTTTACAGGAAGAAATTAAAAAGTTAAAAAATGAGCTAAAGGACTCAGAATCAAAACTACCAAATTACAAAAAATCCAAAACAGCGGAATCTTTGGATTCTCTTGAAGGGGAGATCAAAAACCAGCAATCATTGCTTCAAAAGGCAAGGGAAAGATTAATCGCACTAGAAACAGATGCCAAATTGAAAAAAGAACTATTGGAAACAAAAATAAAAGAACTAGAAGAACTATCAAAATCAACAGAACAAAAAGTGCAGAAAGAGAATGAAACAGATGATGAGATTGAATCTCTTAGGAAAGATCTATCTACAACAAATAGAGAAATAGAAGACTCATTTAAACTTGAGAAGGAACTTAATTCAGATTCAGCAGAATCAGATAAGCGATTACTTGAATTAAGGGAAAAATATTCAGTTTTAAGAATGCAAGCGGCTCCAGCCTTGGCTAATCCTGCATTAAAATCTATTGCAGAGCTAAAAGAGTCTGGGTCAATTATTGGAATACACGGAATTGTAGCCGACCTTATAAAATTTGATAGTAGATATACCGCTGCAGTTGAAGCTGCTGCTGGCCCAAGACTCCTTTATGTGGTTGTCGATTCAGCTGATGTTGCGTCAAAAATAATTAAACATCTTAAAAAAAGCGGTGCTGGACGCGCTACGTTTATCCCTTTAAGAGAGATAAAAAAAGGCCAATTAAATAACCCTACAAAAAACCCTATCTTAAGCAATCTAGTTTCTTATTCTAAAGTTGTTTCTAGTGCAATCGACTATGTTTTTGGAGAGACCATACTAGTAGAAAGTATGGATGAAGCTAAAAAAATCGGTGTGGGCAACATAAGAATGGTAACTTTGGAAGGTGAAATTTTTGAGAAATCCGGGATTATAAGTGGAGGTCGCGTTGGAACAAGCATTTTAGCCGCTACTCAGCTTTCCAAATTAGAAGCAGAAATTAATGAAATAAAAGAAGGAAAAAACCATATTCTAAAAGAATTAACCTATACTAGAGAAGATGCCTCAAGAAAAAGGTCCTTTAAAGCGGAACTTGAATTGAAAATAAAAACTCTGGAATTAGAGGCAAAGGCGGAACAAAATGAAGGAAAATTAGAGGAAATTATTCTAAACAAGGTAAATGATCTTAAAATCGAAACAACAAATATTCAAAGTGAGATTAAAAGATTTGATATAGAAGTGGAAAAAGTTAATTTGGAAAAAACAAAATATGAAGAGAAACTATATCTGCTCGAAGCAAAGTTAAAAGAGAGTATTGAAAAAGCCAAGGAGTTAAGCGATACTGAGAACAAAATGATAACTGAACTATCATCTAGTATATCGTCACTAAGGGCAGTTATTGAAGGAAAGAATAAGGAAATGGAGTTAGTTAGAGGAGAATTGTCCAGAATAGAATCAGATATTAAACATGAAAATCTTGAGAAGAAGAATGCCCTGGAGAAAATTAATGAAACAAAAAAGCTAATTCAAAAAGATAGTGAAGAATTAGCTAAGTGTGAGCAACAAATCTCTGCCCACAGTAAAAAGATAGAAAAACTGTTTGAAAATCTTAAGAGGTTTGATGAGAGTCTAAGGTCTTTAGCTGAGAAGAAGACAAAGGTAAAAATAGAATTAGACAAGGTAACTAAAGAAAGCTCACAATATGAAATTAAAAAAGCAACTTTAGAGACTAGGTTACAGGATACAAAAGCAGAGTTTTCTAATTTTAAGGAATTTGATTTTATTGAATTATCAAAAGATGAGCTTCAAAAAAGAATAAAACAGGCAGAACAGCTAATTGAAGTCATAGGAAATGTGAATATGATGGCAATTGAAATGTACGATAAAAAGAAAATAGAGGTCGATGAGCTAAAGGAAAAAATCGGAACTCTTGAATCAGAGAGAAGCGCAGTTCTCCAGATGATAACTGAAATAGATCATAAGAAAAATGAGGCATTTTTTGAAACATTTTATGCAGTTAGTGATAATTTTAAGAGTATGTTTAGTAAGATCTCAATAGGTGAAGGATTCCTTTATCTAGATAAACCTAATGATCCCTTTGAAAGCGGTTTATACATAAAAATAAAAAGAAATAGCAGAGAACATAATTTGGATTCACTCTCAGGTGGAGAGAATACCTTAGTTGCCCTTATGTTCATTTTTGCATTGCAATTTTTCAAGCCATCGCCATTTTATATATTAGACGAAGTTGAGGCGGCTTTGGATAAGGAAAATAGTAAAAATCTGGCAAAATTAATAAAACAAATGGCAGGTCGCACTCAGTTTATACTTGTTTCTCACAATGATAATGTAATGGCAACTGCCGATTCGGTGTTAGGAGTAACAAAGGTTGACGGGCATTCCAGAATCGTTGGAATAAAATTAGAGCAGATGGTGATTGAATGAACCAAGTTCATAGCTCACCTTTCGCACACAGGCTCAAGGTGATTGAATGAAACGCGTGTTGTTTGTGGGTAGGTTCCAGCCATTCCATTTAGGGCATTATGATGCAATAAAAAAATTGCTGGGTAAGTATGACGAAGTCATTATAGTTATAGGCAGTGCGGAAAATTCATTAACTTCAGATAATCCTCTAACTACTGGCGAACGAATAGACCTTATTAGAAGTTGTCTTTCAGAAGAAGAGCTTTCAAGAGTTCTATTAGTACCTATAAGGGACATCAACAGTAACTCAGTCTGGGTAGCTCATTTACTTTCTTATCTTCCTAGTTTCGAAGCAGTTTATACTAATAATGACTTAGTTAAATTCCTGTTTGAGAAGCACAGCAAATTTAATATCATAGGGGGCTTCCATAAAAAAGAATTGTATAATGCTACAAGGATAAGGGAATTAATTAAGAACGGTGATCCTAGCTGGAAAGCATGTGTTCCAAAAGAAGCAGTGAGGTTTTTGGAGTCTATAAGAATCCTGGATCGACTAGTTCGTATATTAAATTAGTAAAAAAAGAACATAAAAAAACATTTCTTGGTAAACATAATTTTAAGGGTTTTATAAGGTAAGCATAAGTGTTTGTTTCTATAGTCGAAGTTTGATTATTTAGTCTAATTTAAATGGATTTTGTGATTTCTATTTCTTAAATGACTTTTATAGAGTTTAATTTGTTTGCTTTCTTATATTAACCCCTTCATTTTCTTGGTGAAGGAAGTAAAGGATAAACCAGATGGGTTAAGCAGTAATGTAAAAACAACTTGAGAAATCAAGCGGCTGTTTGGCTGATGTATTTGGCCTCTGCAATTGTTCCAGGGTTTTGTAGATTGGTAAAAGGGAATTGTAACGGTCTACAAGGCTTAATTAATTGCATGCTAAAACCTCTCGCCTGAGCTCGTGTATGTAAAGGCCATACGTTTGGAACAGGCTAACCGTGAGGGATGCTTTGTTAGACGTGTTATACATAAGTGCAGGTCGTCCGGACCCTAATTTACTTCCTCCACACTTTTGTTCTTCTGCCCCTCTTAGGCCAAAACCTGTGATCGAAAAAGCATGAGCAATTTACAATTTCCCAATAACACTAATAATTAATCGTTTTATATAGTTATTTATGTCATTGACCTTAATTGGAACTGGAATTAATTTTGACCTTACTCTCAGTGCCATTGAGGAATTGAAAAAATGTGATGAAATTTATATTGAAACATACACAAACCTAATTGAACAAGAACGAATAGCCCAATTAGAAAAACTAATCAACAAAAAGATAAAGGTTTTACCACGTTCTGAAGTCGAATCTGATTTTCTAGTTAAACGCGCAAGAACAGCTAAAATAGCACTTCTTGCTTCAGGTGACCCACTTACTGCTACTACGCACATAACTCTTATTTTAGATGCAAAGAAAGCCGGAATTGGGGTTAATACAATTCACAATTCTTCGATTTATACAGTTGCAGCTGGAAAAAGTGGGTTACAGATCTACAGATTTGGTAAAACTGCAACACTTGTGAATCCCCGTCCTAATTACGCCCCAAGTTCTTCACTCGAAATTGTTCGCCAAAACCAAAAATTAAATTTACATTCTCTTGTTCTTTTAGATACTGAGCCTAAACCAATGGAAGCTAAAGTAGCTCTAGAAATGCTTAAAGAATTTAAATTTGCGGTTGTTCTTTCTCGTTTGGGAGAAAAAGATGAGGGTATTAGTTATGGGAAAGTTGTGGACTTGCCGAAGAATGAGAAGAAGTTGGGAAAATCACCATTCACAATAATTATTCCTGCCCCTAAATTACATCCTTTGGAAGAAGAATTTCTAGAACTATTTTTACTCTAGTTTAATAAATGCCAATATCTTCTAATTTTAAATCTATTTTAAGTATTAAACTTCGGTGAGTAAATGAAATTAATTACATCTTATAAAAATAAAAAGAAGGAGAATCTTGCTAATCAACCGGAATACTATAACTATGAAACGATAGATCTCTTTGAAGATAGGTTAGTCTTCCACTACAATAAAAGTGATAGTACCGTAAAATTTTCAGAAGTTATGGGCGTTGCCCATATGTTCTTTCCACAAACGGAATTCGTTGAGTTAAGTTTGATTGCACCCCAATGGACCAAAAAAGCTATACTTCACGGGCAACCAGGGGTGGATTTCTGTACCCTTATCCCCCTAGTAAGAACTAAGTATGAAGCTGATGCACAATTTAAAGATGCACTAAAAAAATATAAGAGCTCAAAATAGTGTAGTCTGCCCATCCATCTCAACTAAACCACTAAATTTAACGCCTACACGTCTTACCTCTTTTCTTTCATTATCTAAGAATTCGCTCATCAGTTTCTTTATCTCATCTAAATTAGTCTCTTTTTCTCCCCGCGGCTTTGAAAAAGATCTTGATTTGGTGTGCATTTTGATGTCCTCAGTGATAAAAATCAAAGTCAAAGTCTTATAGAATTTTTTAGAGTATTTCAATTCCTCTTTTGCTTCACGTTCCAATTCAACAATTTTTTCCAGGATTTTACCTTTCTCTCTTGTATTCTCTTTTAAACTTCCGATTCTGCTAAACTCCCCTTTCTCAATTCTTTCCTCAATTTCTGAGTCATAGATTCCAATTCCCAAATTATAGAGCCAGGCACCAGTTTTCTTACCAAATTTTTCAATTAAAATAAATTGATTAAGACCTCTCAAATCGCTTACTGTTTTTACTCCTAGTTCATTCAATTCATCCTTAGTTTTTGGTCCAATCCCAATAATTTTTTCTACCGGAGAATTATCAATTAGGTTTCTTTCCTTTTCTTTACCCAAAATCAAAAATCCATTAGGTTTGGCCTTATCAGAAGCCATTTTTGCACCTAGTCTCGAATGTGCAACTCCAACTGTGCAAGTCAAATTTGTTGAATTTAAAATCTCCAATTTAATCCTTTTTCCAGTTTCAACTTCATCCTCAGCCAAAGCATACCATTCATCAATGCTACTCTTCTCAACTTTAGTACAGTTTGAGCGAATTAGTCCGTCAATGGTTTGAGAGATTGATTCGTAATATTTATGGTCAGCAGGCAAAAAAATGCCGGATTTTGCAAGTTTTTTTGCATTTACTATTGGCATTCCAGACTTAATTCCCACGTTCCTTCCTTCGTAATTTACAGTGCTAATTACACCTGAATCTTCAGTTCTTCCACTGAATATACAAACCGCGATTATTTTGTTTTTATATTCTGGATTTCGTATTTCTTCAATTTGGGCAAAGAAATAGTCCATGTCTATGTGAAGCATAAGATAATTTGAACAAGAAAAGCCTTTAAATCTAAATAATCTAATAGAATCTATGAATTCAATCTCACTAATCTTACTAGGAATAATTGGAGTATTATTTATTCTTCAATTAGCAATTCCCGGATTTACTCAGTTATTATGGTTTAATCCTCTTCAAGCACTAAATCAACCCTGGTTATTCATTACGAGTATTTTTTTGCATGATCCACGCGGGTTTACCCATATATTTTTCAATGCATATGCACTTTTTGTATTTGGAACCGTCTTAGAAAGGATAATTAACCCAAGACAATACTTAACCTTATTTTTTAGTGCAGGAATTATCGGAAGCCTCTTATATTATTTAACTTATCTTCTTGGAATAATTCCTCCAATCCCAGCTTTGGGTGCAAGCGGTGCGATCTACGGAATTCTAGGTGCATTAGCAGTTCTCCTGCCAGATATGACAATATTCGTATGGTTCTTTCCCATGAAAATGAGGTATGCAGCTATTCTTTGGGTTATAATTGAGTTCGCCGGTACATTTGATGCTGGAAGTGGAATTGGCTCTGCAGCCCATCTAGGGGGCTTATTATTTGGTCTTGCTTATGCATATTATCTAAAGAAAAAAGGAGTAGATGAAGGATTTTACACACGTTACGAACCAGCTAGTTATTAGAAAAGTTTAAATAGGTATGATGAGTAAAATAAATATGTCATATTTTGCACGTTTAGAGATGCCCAGAGATTTTAGAGCGCCTCCTCAGAATAAGCCGCCAGTATTAAGTAGGAGAGAACCTGCATTTGAATTTATCCGCAGATTATATGGAGAACGTGCACTTATGAGAGATTCTTCTTTTCACCCCTATATTGAATCTGGTTGGTTGCCATCTGGGATATCTGTTACGGAAGAAACAGATGGATTTAGGAGATTTTTAAGAAGAGCCAAATTATTTTTAGAACATAACTTTTTGTGTGAAGCTTATTATCTTGTCGATAAAACTACAGTATCAATACCAAGAATAGTACGGCTTTTCCATTCCGGTGCGTATCTCGAATCAAGTCTCAGACACGAATTAACCCATCATGCACAGAGAGGAACCGAAGTATCGCAAAAAATTTATTCCTTGGATATTGAGGAAAGAACTGCAGCATGGATAGCTTTGGAAGGACCGGCAGTTTATTCCGAAGCGATATATTTCGCTGAAACTCATTCAAATGTGGGATTAAGAGATAAATTTGCATATATGGTACTAAACAAATTAGCAAAATTTGCCAAAACCTTATTAAAAAGAATAAACCGAATGTTAGGGGACAATACGACATTTACTGCTGAGGGTCTTGTTTCTATTCCCTTTAATGAGTTATATACTCGTGGAATACAACTGGCAATTTATATTACAGAAAATTTGCGGTTCAGTCCTAAAAGAATGTTCGAAATTCTTTGTAATCATCCCCCTAAATCCATAGCAGAGGCAACAAATCCAGAAATCTATATAAAACGTCTAAGAGAAGAAGGATTAGTAGGTTAATCTAAATAAATTCTAGAATTTCTAAGAAGCTATTTTCTTTTATATTTAAATGTGTTTATTAATGGTGAAAGATTTATAAACACTTAGATAATAAATTATATTTGGTGATAAAATATGATTAAAGTATGCCCTATAAAACAATGTAAGAAATCAAAGAAAGTTTGTATGCACGTATACGTAACTGCTGGTTTAGTAGTATTGGCAGTAGTAGCATATGCAACAGGCATAGTAGCTTTGTAAATATATACTGCTCCAACTAAGTTTTGCCGATTTTACTTAAGTTCGCCCATCACGGCTCTTTGAGCCTATTCGCTCTTCCTTCTCCCCTATTTTACTGGGGTGAGGTAAACCCCACAACTGGAAAGTTGCATCTGCAACTTTCAGCATTAAACTGCCATTCCAAAATCGGAATTATTTATTTGGGTGAGTATATCTACTTCTTATTTTTTCTTTGTCATTTGATGAATTATTTGTGAGAAAATCACATAAAAAACTCCAAAACTTATATAAGCCACTTAATGCACAATAGAAATAGGGTGGTGGAGATGGTCCGTTGCATTTTCTCTAACACAGAGATTGCTGATTTTCGTTGGAAACACGGATCGCACTATGTCTGCTTTTGTTGCCATCAAACTCGAACCAATGAAGGAGAAATTGAAGAAAGACAAACGAAGCTGCTTATTGAAGAATTTTTAAAAAATGCTACTGCAGTTTTAAGTCTTAAGGGAAATAAACTCCCTAAAAAACAAAGATTAAGAAGAATAAAGGTGGATAGAAGAATTATACAACGAAGCATTGGTCCACCACCTCGCTCAGATGATGAAGAACTTGATTTTACCCCGCAAGCAGAGGGTATAATCTTATAATAACAATTATAAACTCCATACGCTTTCAAATAAGTATGGAAGAGAAGAATGAGATTAAAACTGTTTCAGATGCGTTGCAAATAACCCAAATAGCAGTAGACAGTTACGATGATATATTTTCTGATTTTGATCCATCTCCTTATGAAACACGTTTACTTTCTGAAGATTTTATTACTGAATTGGAGCGACGTTCTGCTGAAACTAAAAAAGATGTATTTATCATTCATTTTACTTTACCACGTGAAATGCGTTCTGAAAAGACAGAGGTACTTGTTAGAAAAAGAATAAAGGAACACTTTAGAAAAGCGCTTAAGGATTTGGAGAAAATTAGAAAAGAAAAAATTCATAGAGGACTTATTCGCATTGCAATTGGGGTCCTGATATCTATTTCATTGTTTTTTATACCTGAGCTTGATGCTACACCTATATTAATGATTTTGTCAGTTTTGATTTGGTATGCGCTCTGGTCAGGTTTTGAATATGTGTTTGAATCCCCAAGACGCTTAAACAGAAAAATTGTATTCATGGAGAAGTTCATGAAAGCAGAATATAAGTTTATGAATGAAGAGGATGTAATAGAGATTATTGAGAAAATTCAAGGTCAAGGAGTATAGAAAGAAATATTTAGAATTTCTAAAAAAGTAAGTGATTAAATGAAAATAATCAAGAACATGCCTGTTCAACATTGTATGCGTGGCCCTGGAAAATGTATGAAATGTAAAGAGACGTATAGTGAGGCGTATACATTAATTGAATTTACTGATGAGACAGAATCCGCACAACCCGTAGTTCAATATAAAAGAGCCTGGCATACTTATAATAGTTTAAAATTTTTTAAAACTGAGGATGAAGCGAAGAAATATGCAAAAGAGAATAACGTTCCAATAATTTTAAGAAAAAAATATGATATAACCTGTAAAGTTTGCAGTTCAAAGTTTAATCTAGAATTAGATGAAGATGCCTTTGAAGCAAATAACACTAATTATAGCTGTGGGAAGTGCAGTGGTTTAGAAAGTTCTTAAACTTCCAGTGGTCCCATTAGTTTATAAATTTAACTTGTTGTATAATTATATTGGTGGTTAAATGATTCACATACATGCTAAACCAAAAAAAGTAGGTAACTCCTGGGCCATACTTATACCTAAAGAACAGGCTGATGAGCTTAATTTAAATTCAGAGGCTAATTTAAGTGTTGATATAGACCTTATTCCAAAACTAAATGAGATTTTTGGAACCTGGAAATCAAAAAAATCTACAGAGCAGCTTATGAGAGAAATTGATGAGGGCTGGGATTAATGTATTTTTTAGATACTTATGCGATGGTTGAATTTACCAAAGGTAATTTGAAGGTTAAGAATCTTTTAGAAAATAACAAATTTTTTACAAGTGATTTTCAGTTAATGGAATTGTATTATATTACATTGAAAAATGAGGGTGAAGGAAGCGCTGAAAAATATTTTGAGATTTTTGCATTAACTAAAGTTCCTGTTTCTGAGTTAACTATAAAAAATGCAATGAAAAAGCGTTTAGAACTAAAAAAACAAAAATTAGATATTTCTTATGTTGATGCAATTGGATTTCAGTATGCAATTGATAATAAAACTGTGTTTGTAACTGGTGATTCTGGATTTAAAGATCTAACATCTGAGAATTTGCTTTATTTGGAAAAATAATTACGACGTAGAAACTCTTATTTTTCAATCTTTTGAACAGAAATGGTTAGGGATGTGACCTGTTGAATAAAAAGTGTTTGAAAAATGCGAAGGAAAATTTTTTTTAGAAACTTTATTTTGAACGTTAGTTATTTATTTCTAAACTGCTGAAGTTAGTAAGATTATTATGGAACAGATGCTGAAAAACCCAGTAAGTAGAAGAATTAGAAAGGGATTCAAGGACCCTAGACAAGGCAGAGACTCTAGAATTAGTGAAAGAACTAGGACGCGATTGAAAACTCGAGCTTGGCAGATGGTGAGAGCTAGTGATTTGGAAGATTCACTTAAAAGAAAAGCTTATGCACTTGTTTTAGAAAAACTTCAAGAAGTTATTTATGGGAGGAAAAATTTGCACCAGTTAGTTGAAAGAAGCATAGAAGAAGTTAAGCTTAATCATCAACTGGAAATTGAGACAAAAACCTCATCTAAGTAAACCATTTTTATTTTTAAGAATTGTCTAAGTAAACCACTAGATGATTCAAAAACCAAATTTTTACCTATTGGTTTACTATTAGAATATTTAGTGGAGAAACCGGAACGTGAAAGCCCCCTTTCGAGCTTGAAACTGGTTGAAAGATTGGAATTTG
>JACPAS010000136.1 GCA_016180665.1 Microcaldota archaeon | reverse complement strand
AATAGGAATTAAGTGGCCACATTACAAAATAGACAATTCACGGTTCCTGAGTTTTGATTCTCCAAACGACATTTCTGATGGTTTAAAGTTTCAAGAAGTCGATAGCCATAAATGGAAAGAAATGGATACTATCAATGGAATAAAATCTGAAAACATTGTCAAAAGCCTTTTACAAAGATCTATCCAAACTGTGTGCTTAAGCAAAGGATTAGAAGAGTATAAAGAAGAAGTGGAAATTAAGAACACTAACAGGAAAAAAATAAAAACTATTAGACTTTTTTTCCCAAACAATCTGTTACCAAAAGATAAGATTACATTTAAAAATTACAACAGAAAAAAAGTTCCTGTATCTGTATGTGGTCAAAGGATAGGTTGTTATATAAATGGAATGCCTGAATATTTCAAATACCATCTATACAACTTCATCTAATTGATCTCAATGGAATCACTTTTAAGGGCAGAGCCGCACTTTCAAGAAGGAAAACCTTATGCAAAGACTGGTGGAATAATCATTGGTTGAACAGAGTGGTGGGAGTATGCTCCTTTTTAGGTAACGAAGAAAATGAAATCGTTATCGGTCATAGCAAAGATAATCAAGTTATTATTGATTCTAATCCTCTTTCTTTCAAAGCTCCTTATGGTATTAAAGAAAATGAGGACACAAATAAAGAAGATGAAGTTGCCAGAGAACAAATCATAGAAACAAACCGCAGTCCAGAAGATTACTTTGTGGGATTAGAAGAAAATGGTGATTCTGATGATTAAAAACATAAAAATATTCAACGAACCTACTTTAGAATTTAGATATGGTCAAATTTCAGAAAATCCGCATGACGGATTGGCATTATTTGGACCATTTGATGCGGATTCTGCTGATAGTCCAAAACGGATAAACTATGGATTGCTAGGAACTGAAGAGGGAATTGCTGCTTTTAAGAATTGGGTATTATTTATGACAAAACCAATTTTACCAAAAAAAGAGGTTAATGGGAAAGAGCCTAATAAGAGATTATGGCCCCTTTTCCCAGGATTTGAAGTTGCATTTAATTGTGCTCTGTCTGAGAAGCCAGCATGGTCTGTCGAATTAGAAAAAGATACGTTAATAAAAGCATCAAGATATAATGATTCCAATAAAAGAACTTATTTTGTTGCAGGAGAATTCATTAAAGCAATATCAACTATAGACAAAAGGCAAGGAGATTGCAAGGTAATTATTTGTATAGTGCCAGATGAAGTTTGGAAGAATTGCAGGCCAAATTCCGTCCCAGAGGATAGTTGGGGTAATAGGGTTCTTAAAAAGTACAGAGTAGCAATGGCAGAAGGACAGGAAACACTTAATCCAGAAATTGATCCGTTGGTCTATAAATTATCAACAGATTTCAGAAGACAATTAAAAGCTAGAGTAATGAAGTATAAAGTTCCAATTCAGATTATCAGGGAATCTACTTTAGAGCCTTATCCAGATAAAAAAGAAAAACAAAGAGGACTAACACCTGCACAAGACAGAGCGTGGAACATCTCAACAACATTATATTATAAGGCGGGTGGGAAACCTTGGAGGCTAGCTACTGCAAGAGAAGGTGTCTCCTATATTGGAATAACTTTCAAAAAGGCAGAGTTAAGTAAAAATAATAAGACTGCTTGTTGTGCCGCTCAAATGTTTTTGGATTCAGGAGATGGAGTAGTTTTCCTGGGTGAAAAAGGTCCATGGTACTCCCCAGAGGATAGACAGTTTAGATTGTCTAAGAAAGCGGCTAAAGAACTAATTAAAGGAGTCTTAAAAAATTATAGAGAATTAGATGGAAAACCACTAAAAGAAATTTTCATTCATTCTAGATCAGAAATTAGTGAGGAAGAATTTGAAGCTTATAAGGAAGCTTGCCCAGAGGGAACTAAAGTCATTGGAATTAGAATAAGATCGGAGTATAGGGGCTTTAGGTTGTATAGGCCAGGTAAAAAACCGATTATTAGAGGAACGTTTTTCAAAATAAATGAAAAAAGCGGATATCTTTGGGGTTCTGGATTTAAACCTAAATTGGGAACTTATGATGGTTGGGAAGTCCCAGTACCATTAAAAATAGACATTCAACATGGAGAAGCCGGCATAGAGGAAGTTGCAAAAGACATCTTGGGCTTAACTAAACTTAATTACAATGCCTGCAAATTAGGAGATTCTGAACCAGTTACAATTTTGTTTTCAAATGCTGTTGGGGAAATTCTGGTGTCTAATCCAGGTATAAAGGATACAGAATGGCGATTTAGTTATTATATCTAGTTAATCATGCTACAAATAGAATTGTTCTAAAATTTCACTTATTTTTTTATCTTATAAACCAAAAAGCCGATTAAAGAGCCGACAAGAAACCAGAAAATTAGGCTTATAGTTATTGAAGTAATACCTTCTAAATTTAAAAATACACCTGGTAATAAAGGTATTATTGTATAAAATAAACATCCAATATTATTTGTACATTTATAAAAAGAGATAGTCCCAATTAAACCCATGATTAAAGCTAAACCTATACCTGAAATCCACACCTCTTTGTATTTTAGCATATTTTTACTATTATCCGCTCTGGTTTAT
>JACPAS010000133.1 GCA_016180665.1 Microcaldota archaeon | reverse complement strand
GTCTTATACGGATAGACTCTTTTTATAAGTCCAGTCTGCTCAAGGGAATTTAAAAGAAATGAAACCATGCTTTTTGAAACGGAAAGATCCTTTGCAATATTTTCGTATGTTACCTTATTTGATGCCGAAAGCAACAGAACAAGCCGTTCCAGCTTTGCTATTGTACCAGCTTCCACCTTGGCTCCTTTTGCAATATCAAAAAAGATGGCCTTTTCAACGAGATCAATAATAGTTGTTTTCGGGTTGTTGAACAGATACGGCAGATTATTTTCAATGTATTCTTTTACAAGCTCGACAAGGTTTGTTCCCTCTAATTTTTCTTTTATGTAAATATCATAAACTATTGCGTTTCTAAGGTTTTTGTTGTCCAGTATAAATGCATCAAGTGTCACTCCATGCTTAAGATGCACGTACTCCCTGAATGTAAGCGGTTTTACATGAATATAATATGCTCTCCTTGCAAGGATCTTCTTTGATTCGAGCAGGTTTAACGAGGATGAGCCACTAATAACAAACGAGACCCCAGAATACTTGTCATAAAGAATCTTTATCTCTTCAGGCCAGCCTTTAATTGCAGAAATCTCATCTATGTAAACAAATAACTCCTTCCCAAACAAGTACACTGCGGCTTCAACTATATCCTTGATAGTGATTCTCAAAAGCCCTGCTTCCTCTGCCTGGATGTAAATTCTCTTCTCTTTTGGAATTTCCTTATAGGATTGGAATAGTAGAGTGGTTTTTCCGGATCCTCTCAATCCGTATAAAATTATAAGGCGGCTCTTAGGGAATTCCTTAAAGTTAAGGCGTTTTTCAAAGTGTTCGTATGCAGTTGCATTCTGCTCGTAATCGATTTTGGTTTTCTTTACATACTCCAGTAGAGGGGCGTCCATAGCTTATATCTGATCAATTGTATTTAAAAATTGTTCTTTCAAAAGAACAAAAAATGCCAATTCTGTTCTTTCAAAAGAACAATCAAACCATTTCAAAATGTGTAAATTAAACAATTATATCAGAAATACGTTATTTTCGTCCTTAAAATGCTCCCTATCTCCAGTTACTATAATTAAATTTTCCTGCCTTGCGTGGATCATTATAAAAATATCAACAATTCCGATATCTTTAATCCTTTTCCTTTTTTCAAAATATAATTTTCCTGTTTCAAAACTGATTTCATGGTCTACAAAAAGTTCTTTTGATAGACTCTTCATAATTCCATATCCTTCTTCAGCATCCTTTCCTTTCTTTAAAAGTTTATTTGTTACCTCTGCTATTGAAAGACTTGAGGTAAAACATTCACTACTTTCTAAAATTTCCTTAACCTTTTTTCCACTGCTACTCCCTTCAAAATATTCTATCCATCCGTAACTATCTATTAAATAACTAGTCATTTATCTGCAACTCGTCCTCTTTTGTAAATTTGCCTATCCCTTTAAACAAACCAAACCCGCTTTTTTTAATCTTCTTTACTTCTATTTCAATCGGTTCATTTGGATGAATATTAAGTAATTCAGCCACCTGTTTGGGAATAGTAACCATTATTGATCCACCAACACTTACTGCTTTGGATATGAAACTCATAAAATCACTTATTTAATTTAATTAAACAAATAATTTAATAAGTTATCTTCAAAGGCATTTTTAGATATGCGCCTTTTTAAACTTATTTATTTATAAATTAATAGATTTAAGAGGGATAAAATGGGAATTAGACCAGGAAGAAGCATAAGGGACATTAACAAGGTAGCTTGGACAAGATATTCTAGAAGTAAACCTAAGAGATCCTACATAAAGGCAATGCCCCACAAGGATCTAAACGTCTTTAGAATGGGGACTAAAAAGAAGGATTATGATTTGGAATTTGAACTTGTGGCAGAGCACGATGTTATTTTACGAGACAATGCAATAGAAAGCGCAAGGCAGAGCTCAAATAAATATTTGGAAAAGATTATTCCGGGTAATTATTACTTTATTGTTAAGATTTACCCCCACCACGTAATCAGGGAAAACAAGATGATTGCAGGTGCAGGTGCAGACCGTTTACAAAAAGGAATGCGCCGTTCGTTTGGAAGACCAACTGATCGTGCAGCACGCATTTACAAAGGCAAATCTTTATTTACAATCTACACAAACTCAGCAAAGGAATCGTCCATAGAAACATCAGTAAATGGATTCACGTTTTAGAAGAAGAAGGCTATGTAAGAATAGAATACCGATTAACTAAAACCTATGTGATTTGGACTGGTGAAGAAGTTGGGGATGTAGTTGAAACTCCGACTCTGGAAGTAGAGGAAAAACCAGAAGAAGAACCAAAACCAGTCAAACCACCTGAAGTTAAACATGAGTTAGACGAAGATCTACTTGAACAACTTAAAAATGAGGAAAGAGAAGATAAACGTGAATTAGAGGAAACTAAACCAGAAATAGAAGGAATTAAAGACCGTATTTTAAAAGATTTAAAAGAAGAAAAACCAGAAGAAGAATTAACCCCAGTTGAAGAGAAAACTGAAGAGTTAGAAGTAAAAGAAGATCTACTTGAAGAAATCCACGAAGAACCAGAAGAAGTCTTTGAAGAAAAGAA
>JACPAS010000137.1 GCA_016180665.1 Microcaldota archaeon | reverse complement strand
TTCAAGAATGAAATCAAAATTAGCTAAACCTTTTGCAAAAGCAGTATAACTGTAGCTATCTCCATCATAGAGTCCATCTTCACTTGAAATTAGATTAGCTGCAATTGATGGAATTAACCTTAGTAGTATACCAATTAGGATGACGACCAGGATCCTCCTCTGATTTTCCATAACCTGCGTCCTGTCAATTTCCATACTTATTATCCTTTTCTATAATAGTCTATTAATTTTTCTATTCCATCTTCCAAACTTACTTTTGCCTCAAAACCTAGGTCTTTCTTGGATTTATTGGTATCTGCCTGGGTCTTATCCACATAATTCTTAACCGGATTCTGAATGTGTGTGGCTTCAATGTTCGTTCCAAGTTTTTTATTTAGAATAGTAAGAAGATGGTTAATGCTTGCACTCTTTCCAGTTCCAACATTGAATATCCCACTGGTTCGTTTCTCAGCGGCAAGCAGATTAGCATTAACTACATCGCTTACATGGACGAAGTCCCTCAGCTGCTCTCCATCCCCATAAATCACAGGAGTCTTATTTTCCAGCATTGCCCATAAGAACTGGGAAACTAAGTTTGCGTATTTACCTTTTGATTTTTCATGAGGCCCATAAACGCTGAAATATCTTAAGCCAGCAATTTTCATTCCATAAAATTTAGTATAAAGTTCAGCAACTCTCTCCATCGCATACCTGGCTTCACTGTAGAAATCCTTAACAAGCGGAATCATATCTTCTTTTTGTGGTGCGCATAAACCATTGTAAATTGAAGATGAAGATGCAAAAACAATGGGTACATCATTTTTCCTTGCATATTCAAGCAAATTAACGAAGTCTTCAACTGCTTTTCCAGTCAGAACTGGGTTTTCTTTGTACATAGGAGAAGAAGAATAAACTCCCTGGTGGAATATTGCATCTGGTTTGTCAAATTTTAATTTTCCAATTTCAGAAACAGATTCTCTGAGCAGATTTACCTTAACTTTTGAAAGGTTTTCCATGTTTCCAGTGTGAAAATTATCAATAACTGTGACCTGTTTTCCATCAGAAACTAGTTTTTCTACTATGTTAGATCCTATAAAGCCTGCGCCACCTGTAACAAGAAAAGACATAAGTTTATTGTCTTAAGATATGTTTAAATCTCTATTTTTTGATTCTAATTCTCGCCCCATCTTTCGTATCCTGGATCTCAAGTCCAATCTCTCCTAATTTTGACCTTATCTTATCAGAAACAGCATAATTTTTTTCTTTTCTTGCGTTTTCCCTTAATTCAATAATCTTCTGAACAATTTTTTCAGTGTTTTTACTTTCTTTAATTCCAAATTCAGCAGTGACTCTAATTAGCTCTTTCTTTTTATTCTCTAAATCGTTTTTCTTTTCTTCAAGCCCAAAAATTTCTAATATTTTAGTTAATTCCACTTTCACTACTTTTAATTCTTCCAAATCCGGGGTTTCTTTATTTGCATTGGAATTAGTAAACCTAACAATACTGAAAACCTCTGCCAATGCATCTGATGTATCAAAATCATTGCTCATAAAATTGTAGAACTTTCCAACTGCTTCCTGAACCTCTTTCCTAAACAAGGTATCTTTTTTTGTTTTAACCTTTCCTTTCTTACTTTCTAATTCAGTGATCAATCCAACCGTATTGAAAATCCGTTCAACACCTTCTCCAGCTGCTTTAATTGCTTCTTCATTATAATCAATTGGGCTGCGATAATGAGTTAAAGCAAAAAACATTCTGATCGCATTTGGTTCAAATTTACTAAGTACTTCCGCAATAGTTACAAAATTACCCAGACTCTTACTCATCTTCTCTCCATTAACTGTTAATGGACCAGTGTGCATCCAAATTCTTGCAAACGGTGTGACCCCACTTGCTTCGCTTTGGGCAATCTCATTCTCATGGTGAGGGAAAATAAGGTCCCTCCCGCCTCCGTGAATATCAATTGTTTTATTTTTTGAGTACTTTAGGCCCATTGCTGAACATTCAATATGCCAACCTGGTCTTCCAGAACCCCAGGGGCTGCTAAATTCAACAATCTCCCCAGAAGTTTTTTTCCAAAGTGCAAAATCAGCAGGATCCTCCTTACTTTCATCCACTTCTTTTCTGGTTCCAGAGACTATTTCTCCCATGGACTGGCCAGACAGCTTTCCATAACTCTTGAACTTAGAGATATCATTCGCTCTTTCAATTCTTAACTTATCAAATAGGTCAAGTGCCTCAGAGTGTACCGTTTCAGTTAGCTCCTTTGGATCTGCACCAGTCTCTTTGCACCTTTTAATTATCTTGTCGTCTACATCAGTAATGTTTTGTATGGAGTAGATCTTACTTCCATTAAAACCTAGATACCTTTTGATTATATCAAAAGCAACGTATGTTCTTGCATGTCCAATATGCGCACTGTCGTAAGGTGTGAGGCCACAAACGTACATGATAATATCCTTAGACTCTAGAGCTTCAATTTTTTTAGTTAAGGAATTGTAGATAAACATAATTACCTATTTTTAGACCTTATGAATGTTTATAAACCTATTAGTCGATAATACGCCATGGCAGGTAAGAAAACAAGTTCTATGCCCTCCAAGAAATCGGAGGAAGGATCGGTATCGCCAGGAGGCTCTGGTGGAGGCGTTAATATGGGTTTTGATTTTGGAAAACTATTTGAAATGGCTAAGATACCTATGATTGCTTTAGTAGTAATAGGTATAGTAAGCTTCTTTGCAGGTCTTTTATCCCTTTTATTACTGATGCTTCTTCACTATTAACCGATGGCAGGAATATGTGTGTAAAATGTTTTTCTTTCGCCAAAAG
>JACPAS010000135.1 GCA_016180665.1 Microcaldota archaeon | reverse complement strand
TTATCCGTGATGTTTACGATAATTCAATAATTATATGCAACATGGAAAACTTTGATCCGATGGGAATCCATACAGGAGAAAGTATCGTAATTGCGCCTTCCCAAACTCTTAGTGACAAAGACCATCAAATGCTTAGGGATGCTGCCATAAAAATAGTTCGCGAAATAGGAATTGTCGGAAGTTGTAATGTCCAATTTGCAGTAAACCAAGAAACAGGGGACTATACGGTTATTGAAATAAATCCAAGGCTTTCGCGTTCTTCAGCATTAGCTTCAAAAGCAACCGGTTATCCAATTGCCAGAGTTGCCACAAAAATCGCCCTTGGTTACTCAATACATGAGATAAAAAATGCGATTACCGGTACGACTGCTGCCTTTGAACCTGCGCTTGATTATTGTGTTTTAAAAATCCCCAAGTGGCCATTTGAAAAATTCCTGAATGCAGACAGAAGAATAGGAACCCAGATGAAAAGTACCGGAGAGACAATGGCAATAGGCCGGACGTTTGAAGAAGCACTTCTAAAAGGAATTCGCGGATTGGAAACGAAACTCCCTGAAAAAATAAAACCAGAAGATCATTTAATGCCCCCAACAGACCTTAGGGTCTTTGCGATTTTCGAATCAATTAGAAAATCAGTTTCAATTGATGAACTTCATAAACTAACAAAAATAAATAAATGGTTTTTGGAACGTTTAAAATATCTGGTTGACTTGGAAACAGAAATAAAGAGTTTTTCCCAGACTTTATCGAGAGAGTTGCTACTCAAAGCTAAACGTGCTGGTTTTTCCGACTCTCAAATAGCGAAGTTAAAGAATTCAAAAGAAGACGAAATCCGCTCACTTAGGAAAAAACTGGGTGTTTTCCCAACTTATAAAATAGTAGATAGTTGTGCAGGAGAATTTGAAGCTAAAACTCCTTATTACTATTCTACTTATGAAGATGAGAACGAAGCAATTGGCCTTAACGGACAAAAAGTTTTAGTAATAGGCTCAGGTCCAATTAGGATTGGGCAGGGAATTGAATTTGATTATTGTTGTTGCCATGCTGCCTTTGCGCTAAAAGAGCTTGGGATAAAATCCATAATGATGAACAATAATCCAGAAACAGTAAGTACGGACTTTGATACCAGCGACCGGCTTTATTTCGAACCTTTGACTTTTGAAGATGTGATGAATATTATTGAGAATGAGAAACCCATGGGTGTAATAGTTCAATTCGGAGGTCAAACTAGTATAAATCTCGCTGAAAGACTGCATAAAGAAGGAGTGAAAATACTCGGTACACAAGTCGAAGGAATAGACATTGCAGAAGACAGGGGGTTGTTTAGAGATCTATGCAATAAACTAAAAATCCTTCAGCCTAAAAACGGAACTGCAACAAATGAAAAAGATGCGCTTTCTATTGCAAAAGAAATAGGTTATCCAATCGTAGTCAGACCGAGTTACGTAATAGCCGGAAGAGGAATGCAAATAATTTATAGTGACGATGATTTGAAAAAATTTATAGGCGAGGCGGTTGGAGTAAGCGAGAAAAAACCCGTACTTATTGATAAATATTTAGATAATGCAATAGAATGCGAAGTTGACGCTATATCTGATGGAAAACAACTTTTAATCGGAGGGATAATGGAGCATATTGAATACGCTGGAGTTCATTCCGGCGATGCAAATATTTGTATTCCTTCATTAAATCTAGATTCTGCAACAAAGAATAAGATTGAAGAATACACTAAAAAAATAGCAGATGCTTTAGGTGTTATTGGGATGATAAATATACAATATGCAGTTAAGGGAAAAGATGTTTACATACTTGAAGCTAATACACGTGCCAGCAGAACAGTTCCATTTCTAAGTAAGGCGATTTCCGTTCCGTTAGCAAAAATAGCGACTATGGTATCAGTAGGAAAACCACTTTCATTAACTGTTCCGAAATCTTTCCATCACTATGCAGTAAAAGGGGTAGTTTTCCCATTCCTGAAAATCAAAGGAGCAGATATTGCATTAGGCCCTGAAATGAAAAGTACTGGAGAAACAATGGGCATCGGTAAATCCTTTGAGACAGCTTATTTCAAAGCTCTCCTCTCCAGCGGGTTCAATATTCCCAAGCGCGCTGGGACAGTTGGAGCATTAATCAGTCTAAGAGATGAAGATAAGGAACAGGCTTTTTCTTTAGGTCAATTGTTAAAAGAATTAGGCTTCTTGGTATTTGCAACTCCTGGAAAAATTGGTTTAGTAATAAACACTCCAAAAAAAGGCTCTAACTACCAGACTGATGGTTTTAAAATAAGGAGAATGAGCATTGAAAAAGGCATAACTTGTATTACTAATGTACGTACGGCAATGGAATTTTTAAAAGCTTTAAAAACTGTTAAGGAAGAGAATATCGAGGTTATGGAACTGGAAGAATATGAATAATATAATATTGCGGCAACTCACGGCAAAAATAAATTCTGCCATTACTTGCCAGAATCAATTGTATAAAAGACTTTCCTTCCCTTTCCAAATTTTTTTATAAATCCTTTCTCAGCAAGAAAAGCAAGATGGGCCCTTATAGTTCTATCTGGTATTCCTAGTTTTTTCAATTCGCCAGATACGATTCTTTCCCTTCTCTTTAAGACCTCCAATATTTTCTCTTGTCCTTTGTTTAATTTAATCTCTTTCGTATACAACCTGACAGAAAAATAACCATTCTTTTCTTCAAATTCAACATCCAGTCCATGCTTCCTCATCTCAGTAGTTATCTTCAATGTTCCTTCCCCCCAATGCTCTATCCATCCTAGAGCATGGCAAAGTGCAGCAATTCTTTTATTTCGTGGTTTTGAGATATGTGGTTTTTCAAGTTCTTTAATTGTAAGTGGTGCTGGTAGTGTACCTCCATTTTTTATCTCAATGTAATTTTCAGTTATTTTAACATAAATAGTTGGATCCAGAGTATAATCTGCGTGTATAGCTGCGTTTAGAAGTGCTTCACGCAGTGCAACCCCGGGTACGACACTTTCTTCATAGCGCTTCACGCCCTCAAATCTTATTTTTGAGGGAATATTTTGTTTGATAAAATCCAGAACAGGTACAATATTTGCATAAATCGGTGCCCTGTAATCTTTTATTGCAAGCATTTCCAGGCCCCTAAATACCGCACATTTTATCCCATAAAGGGGAAAAAATTTTTCAGGGTTAATGCCAAAGAACAAAACCGCGGATGGGGTGAGGTCCTCGTTGTTCATAAGTCCAAGTGTCTTCAGGCTGTCTGTCATATTATGGTATTTTTTTGATATTTCTCTTACATAAGTCCTTAGCAATTCTTCCGATAAGTCTGTTATCCCTATATTAAACTTCAAATTATCTATATCATGAAGAGACAATGCTCTTTTTATAAACAGTTCCTCCAATTCCGGAGGGGATAATTTTAAGTTGCTTCTTCCGGTCCTTTTGTAAGCGATTCCTTTGAAAAAATGGGGTTTTTGATTACTCGACGCTACGGTGATAACTATTATTGTTTTTCCTTCTGCCTCGCTTGTTTTTATAGATAAGTTAACTTTGGGTTCTATACCTTCATTTACATCCTTAGCGAGGTTTTCCAGAGTATTCTTTCCTATTGTTACTCCAACGACATTTCCACCGTCATCAACTCCTATGTAAACTTCGCCGCCAGCAGTATTCGCAAAAGCAGTTATAGTCTCAAGAATCTCCCCCATTGTAGCAAGACTTTTTTTATATTCTACTTTTTCCCCTTCCATGTGTAATTATTATCCAAAAAGGTTTTTATTCTTTTCGGCATCTCACGGCAAAAATAAATTCTGCCATTACTTGCCCATATAGTATAGAAGCTTATTCTTAATAAACTCAAAGGAGATTTATAAAAATGAGGTCATTAACTTGGAAAATAAAAAAACTAATTTTCTCCTTTTAATTCTAATTCTGTTAGTTGGTTTTGTGTTAGGCTATGGAGTCCACCTACTCTTTTTTTCTGGCCCTTTCACTGCAGCCCCATCAACAGTTCTTTCCACAGTTTTTTCTCCAGATGCTGAATTTGAATTCATTTCACTTCTTTCAGAAGCTCTTTGAGAAGGCCAGACTGCGCTAAATTGTGGCATTGATTTGTGGCAGAAGGGCATTCT
>JACPAS010000143.1 GCA_016180665.1 Microcaldota archaeon | reverse complement strand
AAGGCAGAAAGAGAACTCGTTCAAGTAATTGATTCTCTTGGAAATCAGGGCCGCGCTTCAGAGATCCTTTATTTATTTGTAACCAAAGGATTTGATTTAAGTCTTGAGATATGGAGGGCCGCTGAAATTGCATTGAATAAAGCAATTGGCATTTTAGCAGAGCGCGGAGATGTTAGCGAGCTGACTGGTTTGCTTGAGAATAAAAATCTAACTGGAAGAATTGAAAAGATTATCAAACGTTCTTTGAAAAGTGCGGATGAGATCCGCAAGGGGATCAGTCTTTGCGGAGGCGGAACGCTTACGCGAGGTAAGATTAAGCCTCCAAAAAGAATCCGCAGTGAGCGACAAAGGTCCCCAAAACAGAAAGTGTAATACTTCTACTTTTTATTAATTTTCATTCTTAATTTCTACTTATGAGCATGAAAGCAGTAATAATGGCAGCCGGAGAGGGCGTGCGACTAAAACCCCTAACTGAAACCAGGCCTAAAGTAATGCTACAGGTTGCCGGTAAGCCAATCTTATGGCATATTCTTAATGAAGTTAAGAAAGCTGGGATTAAAGATGTAATAGTCGTTGTCCGCTATTTGAAGGACCAAATAATTAGCTATTTCAAAGAGAATAGTTTGGGATTAAAAATAAAATTTGTTGAACAAGGATCAGAAAAAGGAACTGGTGCAGCCGTATTAACTGTTGAGAAGGAAATTAATGATACGTTCGTAGTAGTTGCCGGGGACGTAATAACCGAAGCTTCAGTAATTAAATCAATAATCGAAGAACATAAAAAAGGAATAACTTTAGCAGTCAAAAAAGTAAAAAATCCGCATTTATATGGAGTTGTAGAATTAAATTCAACCGGAACAATACGGGCGTTTTTTGAAAAATCTGAGAAGCCAAAATCTGATTTGGCAAATCTTTCTATTTATTGTATGGAACCAACTGTTTTTTCCGAGCTGAAACAATTAAACAAATCACCACGCGGCGAATATGAGATAGTTGATTTATTCTTGGGAGCAAAAGCAGTGGAGGTGGATGGATTCTGGATGGACGTAGGTTATCCGTGGCACCTGTTTGATGCAAATGAGTTTCTACTTTTTAGGATGGGTTCAGGAGAAAAAGGTGGAAGAATAGAGGATTGCACAATTAAGGGTAAAATAATCTTAGAAGATGGGGCAAAAATTTTCAATAGTTACGTTGAAGGAATTTCATATATTGGAACTGGAAGTGAGATTGGACCTTATGCGGTTTTGAAAGGATTTAACTCGATTGGAAGGAATTGCTCTATTGGCGGTGGAACAACTGTTAAAAACAGTATAGTTTTTGATCATGTAAATGCTAAGCATCTTTCATATATTGGAGATTCGGTTATTGGAGAGGGAGTTAATTTTGGTTCTGGAACCCAGTTAGCCAATTACAGGTTCGATGAAGGATATATTAATATCCAAACCGAAAAAAGTTGGATTAACAGCGGAAGGAAGAAATTAGGTGCAATTGTTGGAGATAGAACTAAATTTGGGGTTTTAGCGTGTACAATGCCTGGGAAGATAATTGGACATGACTGCTGGGTAAGTTCTGGAGTAGTAGTAAATCAAAATATTCCTTCCAATACTCATGTTTATGCTAAAAATGAATTAAAGTTTTTCAAATTGAATCAGAAAAAGGAGAGTGAGTAGATAGTCAGATATCTGATTGTTGGTATTGATCCGGGCATAAAAACAGGTTATGCAGTTCTGGATCTTAATGGAAATTTAATTGCTTCCGGAGTTGAGAAGGAAGCAAATGAAGAACGGGTCGTAGAGATTGTTCGTGAGTTTGGAGTGCCTTCATTGGTTGGAACTGATGTAAGCCAGGCTCCTTCTTTTGTTAGAAAAATAGCTGCTAGGTTTAACGTGCGCGTCCACTCTCCTTCAAAGAGTATGACTGGAAAGGAAAAAAGAGAAATTGGGAAGGTATTCTGCTGCAGTTAAAGCATTTAGAACTTATGCAAATAGATTGAGACAAATTGAGTTGATGAATTTAAAGGATAAAGATAAACTAAAACATTTGGTTATTCAAGGGGAACAACTTGAGCGAGTTTTGCGGAGCAGCAGCGTTTAAAAACCGTTGTTAATGATACAATTACATGGTTGATTTTAATAGGGAAATGGAAGTAGTGTACTTACCCAAAGCCGGCGAAGGAAGTGAATCTATTGGAACAGTTAAAATCATTCACTATCAGGGGGCTGGAAAAGCGGAATTGACCGTAACACTAAAAGATGGAAGTGAAATAAAGGCTGACTCAGCTAGTTTTAGGCCTCTTGATGATATATTATTAGAAGCAGCAATGAAAGAAGATAGTGTAGTATCAGAGGGAACCCCCAGAGTATACACTCTTACTGAGTCAAGAAATCTTGCGATAAGAGTCTATGAAGCAGCAGAAAAAATAATAGTTGGACAAGATGGTGCACTTAGACAAATTATAACTGAAATATTGGACTATATTACAAATCCTAAGAGAACAAATCCATTTTTAATAGTCGGGAAAACTGGAACAGGAAAAACGTCATCAGTAAGAACAGTTTGCGAAATTATGGAAATAGGGTTTGAAAGATTAAGCACACCTGATGTAAGCCCAGCAACATACAAAGGAGCTGCACTGCAAACCGCAGTTTATCAGGCAATTGAAAGAATTAAAGGAAAACCAGGTGTCTTATTTTTTGATGAGATAGATAAACTACAAGCCAGAAGAGAACTCTTTCTAATGCTAGAAACCGAATTGCTTAAACTCCTTGAACCAGGTGCGGAGGTAGTTGCAGAAATAGGAACAAAAACAGTAAGAGAACCGCTTACTCATAAAATAGTTTTAGCAGGGACTTTTTCCAGAGAAAGGTACTCTGCTGAGGATCCATTCACGACAAATTTGCTTATCTCCAGTGGTTTCAGCCCAGAATTTGCCGGTAGGGTTGGAAGAATAATAACATTCAATGATCTGACAAGTGAGGATTTTAGAAGAATGTTGGATCTGGAAAGACAATTACCATTTGTTAGAGAAGCCATAGTGGAGTTTCGGGGTCTTGGGATTGAACTCATTGTAGATCCAGAAGCAATAGAGATGTTAGCAGAAAGAGCAGCCAGAAGTAAAGTCGGGGCAAGGGCCCTTGTTACCGGATTCCAAACAGTTTTGAGCAGGTTGAAACAAACAGCATTTTTTGGAGAACTACCTAATGGCAGGAATGGATTGGTACGGATGCAACTAAGCAGACATACTGTTGAATCTGCACTTCCTCAAAGAAAATTAAGGCCCACATAAAACTAGTCAAAAAAATTCTTGAGTTTAGTCGCAAGATCTTCATTTATTCTCGCGACAGCATTTACAAATATATCAATAGAAAGCAGGTCAAATTTTCCAGCTGATTTAGTGTATGCTTCACCACCAGATTTAGATGCTTCTGATAAAATTTCTGTAAAGGATTTGCTAATGCAAAAATAGGGGTAACGAAAACTCTCAGCACATGCCTTTTTGGTGGCACTCACATAAACATAGTTACTTTGGTTATATGACGTATATGCTGTATTTCCTGCTTTGGCTGAAAAATAGACTTTTATATCCTGGGGGAAAACAAATGTTGCATATCCATCATTGTTAATTTTTTTCTTTTCTAGAGCTTTATTGTTATCGGATCTGAACATTGATACTTCTGCACCATTAACTTTTTGGTCATACTTATTTCTGACAAAAACATTGATAGAGCTACTTGGAAGTGCATCTCTTAGATTAAGACCATGCATCGTATCTAAAGTTACAACGCAGTGAGACTGCTTTCCATTCTCATATTTACAAAAACCTGCTGAAGAACCAGTATCCTTAAATGTAATTTTCTTTGTGTCATAAACAAGTGAACCTTTTGGAGAATAGATAACAAAATAGAATTCATTATTATCCGGAATTTCAGATTCTGTTAAAGTAATTAAACCTCTCTCATTAGTAGTTATGTTCTTTATCAGGTCATCACTGCTTAAACTTCTTACGGAAACCTCCATTTTAACTAATGGTTTATTGTAAATATCAACAAAATAAAGCTTCAAATCAGTTGAAACTTTTGCTTCTGCAGAAAAGAAGAACCCTGTAAGAATCAACATGAAAATAAACAGATTCAATGCTTTCATTTTGGACACCAAGTTGGTTAGTTGGAGAAATAATATATAGTTATCCTTTAACTGTCCTCTTATATTCTCCATTTATTTCAGCCTCAGCCAAAATATGCCCACCCATTGTTTTTTGTAAAT
>JACPAS010000142.1 GCA_016180665.1 Microcaldota archaeon | reverse complement strand
TTTTGCTGGAAGGTACGTAGCTATATGGTTGCATTGAACTCCCGGTGTATTCCCATCTGCCTGGGTAACCCCATCCAGCCATCTGGGCACCTCTGAATGCTCTGTAAAATAAAAGTCCAAGGGGAATAGCAGGCTTAACAGGAAGAGTAAATATACTCATTGGAATCCAGTCCTTTTTCTCCATCATTGGTCTGTACCATCTGAAATCCCACATAGAAGCTGAACCATAGTGATAACCCGCACCGAGCGCTGACTGTATACCGTACGAGGTAGAACTGCCCCATGGATTCCTGTCGATACCTCCGATCCATACTATATGATATTTTGGATAAATGTTTGCCTCTTCTACAAATGCATCCATAAATGCATCCTTATCTTTCTTGATCATACCCTGGTCTTTTGCCTGTGCTTCAAACTGCTCTTGAAACTCAGGAGAAAGTATCCTCGTATTCATTGCCCATAATCTTTGTTTGAATTGCTCTGCGGAACCGACGACGTCATAGGATGCTCCATAGGTTGGTGCACCACCGTACATTGACATCCGCTCGAACCATTGACCAAAAGCCGTAGATACCTGGGTTATTTTACGCATTGGCTCAAGAATTGTGTCGGACCATTCTTTGTGTGGTGCAAATGGAAGAATCCCGCCTATTTCGAGAACTTCATTTTTTGGTCTTACTGAAATTTTTGTATCATGCCAGAAACTATTCCAATCATTAGTAACCTGGGCATATCTCCAAAGAGCAGCACCTAGTGTCTTCTGTCTTTCAAAATCATTACCAGCCCATTCTATCATTTTATTGAACATACCTTTCCAGGAAGCCTGGACGTGTGCACCGCCTTCATCTAGATAAATTGTTCCGCCTTCTTTATCTTTTATCTGTCCTTGTACAAGCGCCTTAAACTGCATTCTGAGTTCATTGCCTACGGGGGCGGATCAAATCTTCTCCACTTTCCATTAGAGTCTTTTATTGCAACGTGCCCGTTCATTACCCTGTCAAAATCACTCATTGGCATTCCATGAACATAAGGGGCAAGACCGCCTTCATGGAACTGGACCCATGCAGATTTTGATTTTTTCATTGTATCGTAACTGATTGGTGCTGCAAGGAATTCTGTAAATTCGCCATTGTACTTTGTTAGAAGTTCGGATAAACGTTTTATGTCACGGTTGTTATCTTCGCCTGCAACTATACGCATTGTTTCTAATTCTCTTGCGATACGATCATATTCGCCTGTTTTATCGTCCTTTGATTTTTGAGAGAAGAAGCCGAATAATAGACCCTGCGCTTGTTTTATGTAAAGACGCATAGTTTCATTCGTATATTTATAAGTGTTCATTCCCATTACGCCATTAATGAAATCATACATTTCTGTTGCAAGGATTTCTCGTGCCATTAATTTTTTGTAGTTTCCAATATTGCCCGTAGTAAGTTGACTGCCTAATTCTCTTTCTATTACTGGACTGTATGGAAGATGAGCAAATTGTTTTGTTTTTGCTAATAATGCATCGATGTATTCTCTAATTGCAACTTCTCTTCCTGATACTGCATTGCCACTCTTCCAGTCTCTTTTCATATCTACTTTCCACCATTCAGGTAATGGTGCAATTTCAGTGGTCTCTTCATAGAATTGCATTTTGCCTCGTTTATCTTTGAAACCTATATCTGCCATTCTTCTTCCAAGAGTTTGTGGAAACCCTAGAATATTTTCAGCAGTTGGTTTAAGCCTATCTTCAATATTCGCACCTATATCTCCAAACTTCGCATATAGCTCGCGTCCTTCTCCTCCCTGTAATATTTTAAAGTAATCAAAACCTGAGAGAAGCTTTTTAGGATCGTTTTTAAAATTAAAAACCTCAGAATCAGCAGCAACATACTTTCCTGCATCTGTCAACAAGGAGTATAGCAAACCTTCAGTTGGCCTTTTCTCTGGACCAAGTACCTGTTCCATTATTCTTTTAACTTCTGGGTCTATTTTTCCATCTGGGCCAAGGAATTTGCTTCCAAGTCCAAGCATCCTGGAAACCAAATAAACATAATTTCCTTTTATTACATCCTCGAGATTACCTCTTAGATACGCATTTTCAGCGTTGTAGATATAATTTCTTAATGAATAAACTTCCCATAAATCACTGAATACCTCTTGATTATTTCTCCTTAGGGTTAAACTATCACGACCTATTGTAAAGTAGAATTCACCTTTTGCTCTTTTTTGTTCAACATCATTACCAATTGGCTGATCGATTTTATGTACTCTTATTAAATAGTCATAAAGCGAAAGAAGTTTTACATGGGCTTCGACACCTTTTTGTTCGTGAACACCACGAACTTGTTCCAATACTGAATCTACCCCTCTTTCATCATAAGCAACACTGTAACGAGCTGCGACTTTTTTAATTTCCCTTACTCTCTCATAAAGAAGTTGGTAATACTCTTCCGGGTCAGCGCTTGTTGCAGCTTTGGAAAGAATTTTTTTAATTTCTGCCTCTACTTCTCTTAGTTTTGCAACATTTGGATTGTTCTTAAAGCCGGACCTTTCCATAATGTCGAAATATCTGTACCCAATTTCAGTGACTTCCATTTCAGTAAGATCAAATTTTACCCCATAGCGCTCAAATATTTTCTTAAGCAAATAACGTGTTACATCCTGGTGTGCCTCAGTATATAAGTTCTTGTAGAGTTCTGCCATTTGCCTTTGAATCGGGACATAATAACCTATTTTAACTGAAATCGGTGAACCAGCAATCATTGTTTCAGCAAGCTGTCTTTTCAGCCAGCCTGTTTCAGAAGCTTCTGCAATTTTTTTATATTCTGCAAGTTTATCCTCTTTGACTCTTCCAACTGTGCGGACTACCTCACCAGCTAGTGCACGACCAATTCTACCCTGTATTCTGGCGCTTCTAAAGAATGCATCAATAGAAGTTCCTATGAAACCTCCCATGAATGGTAGTCTACCGATACCTGGAATATCTTTAATAATTGGGATTCGATTTAATCCTGGAACATTCTTCATTCCGTCTATTGGAAGTCGAGCAAGCTTGTATAATGCATCGATCACTCTGCCTCTTGGACCTAATCCACTCTCACCAGTGAGGATTCTCATCTGATTTAGTTTTACAAAACCAGTAACAAAAATATCCATATCATCTGCTATTGTCTGCTCTATGAGATTATTTTTTTTCTTTGCAGTGTCTCTTAATCGATTTATAATTTGACCAAGTTCACCGTGCTCTTCAGGGGTGAAGCCAAAGAGCC
>JACPAS010000141.1 GCA_016180665.1 Microcaldota archaeon | reverse complement strand
CCGGTATATACTTGATACCTACTGGCGCCATGCCTTCGGACGTATTAGAAAGAATTCAGAAGCCCGAATATTCAAATCTAGTTGTTATCTATATAGGGAAGAAAGAGCTGACCTATAAAGGCTCAGTAAAAAATGAAGACTGGTACTCAAAATTATCTCCTGACTTTAAGAACAGGCTAATAGTCATGGAGGGCACGGTGGATGAACTTTTAGATAAAAAAAACTTCACCATAAACGATTATATTCTAAAAAACGAGTGGATGCTTAGGGCTGAAAAAACCATTGATCTAAGTCACCTAAAGAATATATCAATGATAACCTTTGGCCTTAACAATGGAAGTAATATTCGCCTACTTTACAAAAATCAGCTTGTTGATTATCCTGCTATTAAAAAGGACAAAGCGAAAATAGATGCAGCTACAAATCTATTCCCATGGGAAAAGTCCAGAGTATACTTTACAATTTTCCAAACCAATGGAACTGCCCATTTGGTAGTTGAGAAAGATGGAACGCAAATTAAAGATGAGAAACTAGTTCGTGTAACCAGTGAAAGTATCTTTTTGAAGTTTCTCGAATTCTCCGATCCTGGGGACTATTTGGTAAAGATAAAAGATAACGATGAAGTTCAGGCAACAGCCATTATTCACATTAAGGATTTAACAGTTAATTTGGTAGAAGTTCGAGATGGGATATACCATGTATTCAATTTTGCAATAGATGGCGAGCCAATAAAGCAAGCTAACGTGACCGTAATGCTCAAGGGCTCAGAAAATCAAAAGCAATTTTTCATTACTAATGGCGATATAACTGTCCCAGCAAAACTTGCAAAAGGAACAAATGCATTTGTCTTTAGAATTTATGGAGGCGAACTAGAAGTAGAAATAGTTAATAAATCAGAAGATATACTAGGCATTTATCTTACATATGGCCCTATTGGTCTTGGTTTAATCATTATTATTTTTATATTTGCCAGACTAAACAAGAAGCCAGTTTATACTCTACGCGTTGGGAACGTGGTCCAGGAAATAAGAAAAGAACTACGTACCAATACAAAACAAGCTCTGGACATTTTTAAAACTACCAGAACAGACCTAGGAATAAACGGGCCGCTTAAGGCTCAAGAATATGGGGTCGGTCTCAAGAGACATCTTACGGAAGGTGCGGATGTCACTGAAGGAAACGTAGAAGAAATTCTGAGAAAACTTGAAGAACTTACTTTTGTTCAGTCTTATAAAGGTTATTATCAGTTGAAAGAGGAAGGAACTATAAAGAAAAATGTTCTGCAAAGGATAATTCGCGAAAAACTAATAGAGCGAGGAATCAGCTTCAAATTTAAAGCAAGCAAATTTATTACTAAAGAGCATGAAATTGGCTTCTTCGGGGATAAACTTAGGAAACGTGCTATTTTTGTTTTTGAAGATGCGAAAGATATTAAAGATACTTTAAATCAATTAAGTGATAAAGAGCGATCAATATTTTTCTTAAAAGAATTTAACGGAATTATAGAGCTAACCACCATTGATAAGCTGGAAGAGTCGTTATGAAGTACATTCTTATACTCTGCATAATTTTTTCCGCTATTTTTTCAACTTATCCTGACCCACCTTTTTCTGAGGTTCAGACTAATAACTTGGACAAATCTTCCTCTTTTTTCGGAGTTTATCTCTCCCAAAATAAAACAAATTTGCTTGTTTTTAATACAACTCTGGCATGGATAGATTCCAGGATCATAGAAGTCAGTCCTTCAGTAGGAAATCACATTTCTGCAAATAGCAATAACAATCTAATTTGGGTGTATGGAGAAGCTCATTCTAATTCTCTGTCCCCACTTGATTATGATAATGATGGTTGCGATGAGTCCGCAACATTCAACAACATAACAATCCAGAAACAAATTTCACTAACTTTTAGAAATAATACTGTCATACAAAATGATCCATCCAACCCATTTGAACTTCCTTCTTCACTCCAGCTAAACCAGACCGAATACGATACGTTACAGCTAAATCTGACCGTCACTGCCTTATATAATTACACGGTTCTTGATAAGAATCCTACTCCGATAGGTGGAAATAGTTCTGGTACATTTTGTGATGGTGAACCGCAAAAACAAAATTTTGCCGCAATATCAAAATACAATTCTAATTATACTGTAGAAGGAGGCAGCGTTTCATTTTTATTAAAAACCCCAATTCTGAAAGAACAATGGCATAAGAATAATAGGTTTGACAATCTCGTTTTTACAAAAAGAAGTTTATATAATGCAAAAATATCTATAAATGGAAATCCAATAGCTTATATTCCAATGTATGAACCCAGGATGAATTTGGTTTCCAGCAGATACTTGCCATTAGAAACCTGAGTTTTTATAACCTGACTTACTCAGAACTTAATGAAACATTCTCCCCAAAACCCCTCCAGGAAAATAATGAGTCCTTCTCTCTTTTGTACGAGTTCAATGCCAGTTACCAAGGAACCGGAGTTAATTTTTTAGAACTTGAGTTTAAGGATTATTTTGGCAATAATTTTAAAGATGGAACAAACTTGACCAGCAGATTTTTGAGTTCTGCGGAATCCGAGGTCGCTGTTGATCCATACTTAGTTCGACAAAACTCTAAGTTTAATGAAGGTTCACTCTCCATTCAAACAATCGGCACAAGTTCGATAGTAGTTCTTCTCATATTTCTATTATTCCGGTTCATGAAACCAGATTCGTAAGCTATTTAAATTTATAATACAGATTATAGTTATGTTAGAAGAGCCAGCAAAAATTAGTAGAACTCGTGAAATAGTCGGCGTATTCCTTGAAAGAGGAGAGCTGATTTTAGATGAGGAAGAATAAAAAATCTGCCAGAAATAAAAAATATTATCCTATAGATTTGGGTTTGCGAAAATCTATTATTAGTCAAGCAGGGCAAGATTTTGGAAAAGATCTTGAAACTGTGGTTTTTTATCACTTAAGAAAAAAATATAGAAATGTTTTTTATTGGCGGGATACAGGTGAGGTTGATTTTGTGATACAGGATAAAGAGTCCATTGTGCCTTATCAAGTGAGTTGGGATGAGCCTAAAGAAAGACATTTTGAAGCATTAAAAGAATTCAAAGAACATTTTCCGCACTCTAAAGCACCCATCATGATTTCTAGAAAAAATGTTATAGAATTTCTGAAAACCTGAGCAGCAACTCAGGGCATTTTCTTTTCTTCAGCTATAGAAGAGAGGGCTAATCCACAGCCAGATATTAAGAGCATAGAGAACAAGAATAACAAAAGTCGCAGGATGAAAGTGCGTGTATGCTCTCGAGGTGAAGTATGAGTAATCCACTTACGAATCCACCACAGATCAAAAGTATTGAACACAGGATCTTCTTTTAAAAACGGAGCGTAGTCTTCTTCTTGAAGAGATTCTCTCATAACCTTGGCAAACCTAGCATAAAAGTCATTTGGTAAAGGTTGATATGCATAGGTTTTCATACGTGAAGCGATTTCAAAGGTTGTTTTCCATCCTAAAAAAATAGGGGAAAGACGAGGTTTAGAGTACACTTCAAAGGAAAAAGGAGTTAAATGAAAATCACGAGGCGTTTTTTCTTTTAAAAGATAGTGAGAATAAAGATTTGTTGTGCTTGTTACA
>JACPAS010000098.1 GCA_016180665.1 Microcaldota archaeon | reverse complement strand
TTATTTCAGCATCCTTGTTTACTTATACCTTAACATTGCCCCAATTCCCCCAAAACCCTTGAAGAATTGTTCCCCTTCAGCTGTCTCAATTGAGACAATTTTCACTTCAGCGCCTGTTTCATGTGCCTTCTCAATCATCCAGTCCAAATAATCTATTTCCTCCATAACCTCAAGCTGGCCCCCGCATTTGGGGCATTTCTCTGTGCCTGAATCATAACCTGTTAAGTTTTTGATTATTTTTTCCCATATACACAACCAACTTAGTCTTTCCAATATCTGAATCTATTTTTTATCAGGATCGACTTTCTCAAAGTCTCCATCTACAACCCCATCCTTGTCAGTTCCCTGTCCTGAGTCTTCAGTCTTGGCATTATCCCCTTGACCTGAATTCGGAGGTACATTTGCTCCACTCTGTTGATAGATGTAATTTCCAGCTTCTTGAAGAACTTTCTTCAAATTCTCAATTTCCGTTCGAAGCTTGCTAATGTCCTCTGATTTCTGTACTTCTTTTAATCTCTTAACCGCATCCTCAACTGCAGTTTTCTTATCCACTGGCAGTTTATCTTTTAACTCACCCAAGGTTTTTTCAGCAGTGTACACTAAAGTTTCAGCCTCATTTCTGGCTTCAGCCATTTCACGTATAACCTTATCCTTTTCAGCAAACTCCTCAGCTTCCTTCATCTTCTTATCTATCTCATCTTTGTTCATTTTAGTAGAAGCAGTAATTCTCATCTTTTGCTCTTTACCAGTCCCAAGATCCTTTGCTCCAACATGTATGATCCCGTTTGCATCAATGTCAAAGCTAACCTCTATTTGTGGGATGCCTCTTGCAGCAGGTGGTATTCCAACTAACTGGAATTCCCCAAGCAGAACGTTATCTTTTGCCATCGGCCTTTCACCCTGAAATACCTTGATATCTACTGCAGTTTGGAAATCTCCAGCAGTAGAAAACACTTGCGATTTTTTCGTTGGAACAGTAGTATTTCTTTGAATTAAAACAGTATTTATTCCACCCAGAGTTTCAATCCCTAAGCTCAAAGGAGTAACATCCAAAAGCAAGATATCTTTGACCTCTCCTGCAAGAACCCCCGCTTGAACCGCAGCGCCCATTGCCACGCATTCCATTGGGTCAACGCCACGTTCTACTTTTTTCCCGGCCAAATCTTCAACGAATTTTTGGACAACGGGCATTCTTGTTGGTCCACCGACCAAAATAATTTTATCAATCTGGTTTGGATTAAGTTTTGAATCTCTCAAAGCCTGTTCAACCGGAACTCTACACCTATCAATTATTGATCGGACCAGGTCCTCCAGCTTTGCCCTTGTTAAACTATATTTAAAGTGTTTTGGCTGGCCCCCTACAGTTGCAAGAAAAGGGAGGTTAATTTCACTTGAAACGGTTGTTGATAATTCAATTTTTGCTTTTTCCGCAGCCTCTCTCATCCTGACCATTGCCTGTTCATCTTTGTTTATATCAACTTCACTCTCTTTTCTGAACTGGTCAACCAAGTATTCCGTAATTATTCTATCCATATCAGTTCCGCCTAATTGTGTATCTCCGCTTGTTGCTTTAACCTCAAAAACTCCACCGCCAAATTCCATAATGGTTACATCTAGTGTTCCTCCTCCTAAATCGAAAACCATAATTTTCATATCTGCCCCAGCTTTATCCAGTCCATAAGCCAAACAAGCAGCAGTCGGCTCGTTTACTAATCTAACTACTTCCATCCCAGCAATTTCTCCAGCATCCTTTGTTGCCTGCCTTTGATTATCGTTGAAATAAGCAGGAACAGTAATTACTGCTTTGGTTATTGGTTCTCCAAGAAAAGCTTCAGCATCTGCCTTTATTTTCTGCAGAATCATTGCACTAAGTTCCTGTGGGCGATACTCTTTCCCCCAAATTCCATACTTGAAATCCGTTCCCATCTTTCTTTTAAAAGCGCTGATTGTTCCTTCAGGATTAGTAACTGCCTGCCTTCTTGCAGGTTCGCCCAATATCCTCTGACCCTCTTTCGTGATGGCAACATAGCTTGGAAATGCTTTTCCATACTGTGTAATTCCTTCTGCGCTTGGAATTATTACTGGTCTTCCACCTTGTAAAACTGCAGCAGCAGAATTGCTAGTTCCTAAATCAATTCCAATTATTTTTGCCATTTAAATCTCCTCCATAAATATTATTCATTAAAATCTATTCAACTTGCAATCCCAACAACAATATTCTGCTGAATGGATTTTTTCATCTGTAAATACAATTTGTATTCTGCTTCACTCTCAAATCCAAGTTCATTCACTTTTTGAATTTGCAATAATTTTTCATCCATTGAGAAAATCACCTGTTTTCGAAATATTTGAACGGATCACCGTTCAATTCATACTATTATTCACCTTTTTAGGCCCTTTGCTTACAACAACCACGGCAGGCCTCAAAACAATCTCATGGAAATAATAACCTTTTCTCACTGTTTGAATTATTTTTCCATCTTCCAAATCATTTTCCTCATATTTGATTGCTTCGTGCTTATGTGGGTCGAAAATTTCACCCTCAGATTCCATCTCTCTCAAGCCCTCTTGTTCCAAAACCTTAATCAAATTTTTATAAGCCATTTCAAACCCATTGACGATGTCGTTAGCCTCGTTGTGTTTTTTTGCCTCTTCAACTGAATGCTGAATCTCATCCAATGAACTCAACAATTTTTTTATTACTGAAGCACTTGCCATAACCCTCATTACATTTTTTTCCTTTTCATTCTGTTTTCTGAAATTTTCGAAATCTGCCTGAAGTCTCTTTACTAAATTTTCAAGGTCTGCGATCCTCTGTTCCTGTGTCTCAGTAAGCAACTTCAGTTCTTCAGGTGTTTCCAGTAGTTCCTTTTCTTCAGGAGCTGGAAGTTCTTTCTCATCAGTCATTTTCAACCCTCAAAGTATACTTTTGTTAAATTCTTTAAATTTTTAACAGATTATTATTTATTTCAAAAGATTTTTAAATATTTATGCTTAAATCTAAAATATGCAAAAACAAAAACAGCGGTACAGGAGAGAAATTGCAATTAGAGAAATTGATAAGCCTTCTGTTGATGATTTAGATAATGAAATTGAATGGATTTGCCAATGCCTGGGGTTATCTGAAAGAGAAGATGATCTGGCCGCAGATATTTTTAAAGAATTATTGCATGCAACAAAAGAACGGGAAGGCATCTCAACCAAAGAAATAAAAGAAAAAAAACATGTAACCCAGGGTGCGGTTGTTTATCATCTTAATATATTCATGAGCTCAGGAGTTGTTATCAAACAGGGGAGGCGCTATTTTTTAAGAAGTTCCTCTTTGGATGAAACAATTGAGGAGCTTGAACAGGATCTTTTAAGAAGAATGAGGAAAATGCGTGAACTAGCTAAGGAAATTGATGAAAAATTAAGAACTGAAGGCTACTAAATTTAAATACATATGAACAAAAATTCACTAATAATGATTCAGGTGGTTCATAAATGAAAAAAGATCCAAAAAGATATTGCATGACTTTCTTCTCTGCATTGGCTAATCCACTCCGTATATCTATCCTTCAATCTCTCCTAAAAGAAGAAAAAACAGTTTCGGAACTGACAAAAGACGTAAAAGACGAAAGAACGCTAATTTCTCATAACTTGGCTACACTTCTAAAAGTTAATCTCATTAGCTTTAAAAAGAGAGGAAAAGAAAGAGTTTATTATCCAAACGAAAAAATACTTGTTCCATTGTTTTTCCTAATAGAAAATTTTGTATGTTCAAATTGTTCCTTCAAATCTGTTTGTTCAGTACTAAATAAAGGCGATTCTTCTGCATCAAAACTAGACTACGCTGAACTTGTACAGTGTTCAGGATGTAAATAGGGTGTTAATTTGGTTTTGTGTATTCTGGCATTTTTTGTATTTGCAATCTTATCTGTATTCTCTGCAAAATACAGGCCAATGACAAAGGAAGCATTCAACTGCGTATTCAGAACAATTACGCTGCGGCCTTGCGATACGGATCTTGAGCAGAGAATTAAAGCTGAGCTTGTTTCTGCAGTTATGCCATGGTCAATTACATTAGCCAAAATCTTAAATAAAAATTTTGCAGTTTTCTCATGGCTTTTTGTAATTCTTACTCTTGCAAGTTTAGGTTACATGCTCTATGGAGCATATAACTTCTATTACTACGGTAACTGTGATGGTCCAACTGCAACTGGTGCCTGTATTCTAAACGATCTTACTGGGGATTACGGAAGATTTAGCTCGCCTACTGAATTAATTCCTCCAACTGAGTTTAATGGAATAACTGTTGGACCAGAAGATGCAGAAATAACTATTGTAGAATTCGGATGTTTTACCTGTCCATACACAAAACAAGCTGAATCAATCGTGGACTCTCTTCTTAAGCAGTATAATGGGTCAATGAGATATGTATTCAAACCATTCCCGCTTCCAAACCACAATAATAGTTATCAAACAGCCCTCTCAGTATTATGTGCGGATAAACAGGGAAAACACTGGGAACTGAGAAAGTTGGTATTCCAGGAGCAGACTCTTTGTTCTGTGGAAGGTTCAACAGCAATAGAAAAACTTGCAGTTGAGGCAGGCCTTGATATGGATAAATTCAATTCCTGCTTAAACAATCAAAATACCAAGAATGAATTAGATTTGTACATCCAGCAGGGAAAGGATTCGCACATCTACGCTACCCCGACATTCTTTATTGAAGGTGAACCATTGGTTGGCCCAGAGCCAATAAGCGACTTCAAAAAAATAATCGACAAAAAACTGAGTGATTAAATTGGACGCGAACAAAATAAAAGAAGATTTTCCATTTTTTCAGAAAAACCAAAACTGGGTTTATTTAGATAGTGCGTGCACTTCTCTTAAACCAAAGCAGGTAATTACAGCTGAATTAGACTATTATGAAAACGTTTCTGCATGTGCAAGCCGAAGTTCCCATTCATTAGGAAGAAAAGCAACTGAGGCGCAGGACTCTGCAAGAGCTAGAGTTGCTTCATTTATTAATTCGAACCAGAAAGAAGTTATTTTTACCAGGAATACAACCGAAGGCCTTAATCTTGCAATCAATTCCTTAGATTTTTCAAGGCTGGGAAAGAAAAAAATCGTGACAACCGTTCTTGAGCATCATTCTGTTCTTCTTCCTCTTTTCAACCTTCGTAATAAGAACTTAATTGATTTGAAAGTCCTTGAATGCGATTCGGAAGGCTTAATCTCCCTTGATCAATGGAATGATGCAATAAATTCAAACACTGCATTGATAGTGACTAACAGTTCAAATAATACTCTTGGAACTTCACAGCCAACTGGGGAAATAGCAAAAATAGCTCATGATTCTGGGGCTTTTATTTGCATAGATGGTGCACAAGGAGTTGCGCATCAAAAAACAGACTTCAAAAAAGACGATTATGATTTTCTATGCTTTTCCGGCCATAAGATGCTTGGGCCAACTGGAATAGGTTGTTTAGTTGCAAAATCTGATTTACAGAAAAGCATGAAACCCCTAGTTTTTGGCGGTGGAACTGTAAAAACTGTTTCCTTGGAAAAAGCAGAATTTTTAGAAAATTACGAAAAATTTGAAGCAGGAATTCAAAACTATGCTGGTGCAATAGGATTTGGTGTAGCTTGTGATTACCTGAAAAAAATTGGAATGGAAAATATAAATGGGCATGAAAAAAAATTAGCAGCTGTTGCAATTAGAGCTCTTGAAGAAGCAGGTGCACTAATCTACGGGTCTAAGGAGCAGAAACAATCAGCACTAATATCCTTCAATTTGAAAAATGCAAAACCTCACGATGTCGCGCTTATGCTTGATAAATTTAATATTGCAGTTAGGAGCGGCTTCTTCTGCGCTCAGCCTGCAATGGAAGCAATTGGGGCAAAAGAAGGTGCAGTCCGCCTAAGCGCTTATCTTTATAATACAGAAGAAGATTTAACTAAATTTAAAGAGATCCTTTTAAAAGTCAATGAACTTTACAGTTGATTATCTATTTTTTATCAGATAGCCTAAACATACCCCGGCTATTAAGACTGCAAATACAAGAATAATTATTTCAGTAATTGGAATTAAAGTGTTGATAACATTTATAGTTTTCGTAATTTTTGTCAGGTTTTCAATTTGTGTTATATTATTATATGCCCCGGTAACTGCAATATCCTTAATTTCAGTTATATTGGTAATATTCTTTGAATCAGTAATGTTGGTTATATTCTTTGCTGTTTCATTAAAAACAGTATCCGCAATTTCTTTGGAAGATTCAAAAAAATTCTTTGCAGCCTCTGGAACTACCTTAGGAATCTCACTGGTTACTGGTGTTTCTGAAACTCCCTGCGAAGCTTCTACTAGGTTAGGTGCCTCTGATACTATTTGTGTTGTTTCTGAAGCAACTGGAACTATTTTTTCAAATACTTCTTTTTGTACCGCAATCTGAGTGCTACTTTTAGCTGTTGAAATAATAGAATAAAGTGCCCCTAATGCAACCAAAAGGCTAGAACCCAGCAGGATAACAACATTTATTCTCTTTCTGTCAACCAGTTTCCCCCCTGTTTTTGTAAGTTTATAATATTTCCATTTTCTCTCTTTATCTGACTCGACCAGTTCAACTAATCCAGCTTTTTCTAATTGCGAGATATGCTCAAGAATTGTGGGTGTTGAAAGTTTTAATTCATCTGCCAGTTCAGTCTGAGTTTTCTGCCTCTCTTTTAATGCCTTTAATATACCTATTCTTGTTTCTGCACCTATTGCTTTTAGCATTTCTCTGCTGACTGTTACTTCTTCTTCCATTAACATATTTGACCCTAATTAAGTTTTAATTCCTTTATTAGTGATAAATCATCCAGTGAACTTGCCATTAGCTTATTATCTGAAATTGTATAAAGTGCATCTTCAATATAGAGTGATCTTTTAATATTGTTCCCATCCCCATAAAAATAACTGCCTGATTTTTTGAACAAATCACCAGTCTCATAATGGCTGATTCTTCCTTTCAATTTAAATCCATCTTCTGTTAAAACTTCGTATACATACGCACCTTGGAAAACATATTCGCCATACGCATTTGCACGCTCATAATCTTTCTCTTCCTCACTTATTTCAGCAAGAAGAACAGGAATTACCAGCAGGTTTTTATCCTTTGAATAAAGAAATGCCTTGTGATCATTAAGTGCATAAGACTCAGTTCCGCGGTCTCCGATAATTACCTTATCCATTTCTTTTGGCTTCTCCACATCAGAAACATCAAATATTGCCATTTTTATTCCCTGGTACCAGGCAAAATCCCCTTCTTCTGCCTCAACAGTATCCTTGCCCAATCCAATTAAGTGATTTTCATCAATTGGGTGAAGATAATCTGAATAGCCTGGGATTTTTAACTTTCCCAGAACTTTTGGGTTTTTTGGGTTGCTCAAATCAAGAACAAAAAGCGGATCTACTTTTTTGAAAGTAACTAAATATGCTTTTTTTCCCATAAATCTTGCAGAGTAAATCTTTTCTCCTGGTGCAAGATCTTCTAGTTTACCAACCATTTCCAAGTCTTCATCAAAAATATAAATATTATTTGAGGTGTAACTTCCTTCTCTGGTTACTTGTCCAACTGTAGTAGCAATTCTAAAATTACCATCGAATTCATCCATTGAGAATTGATTGAGAATGTGACCCGGAGCTTCCATTTCTCCAATATAATGGATCTCGCCTCCATCTAAAGAAAACTTACTAATCTGAGTGTTTTCTTTTGATTCATATTTATTAGAGCCATATCCATTGCCAACCCAATAATCAGTCTGGGCAATGTAAATGTTTTCTTTTGATGCATATATATTCTGGCCTGAAGTTGCAATTACTTCCTTTTGAATATCCTCATCAAAGTCTTTCATAGAAACTGAACCAATAACCGTCAAACTATTAGCTTGTTTTGAAGGTAAATACCCTATTTCTGTACAGTTCGCTATTGGCCCATAACTATCTGAACCCTTACTGTCTTTATACCAAGGTACTGTTGCGTTTACTACTTGTAGTGTATTCTCTGCTTTTTCAGAAACATAATATTTCGCATAAGTTGGATAGTTTTGAATTACAAAATACACATAAGATCCAATCTTTCTTGACTCTAGATAATTGCCTTCAAAATCTACTGATCTTGCCAGTTTTGGTTTTTCCCTGCTTGAAATGTCGTAGACTTTTATTTTTGTAAACCATTTATGATATCTAATTATTCTGAGTTCTGGGTATGTTCCTTCCTGATAATAAGATATATCTTCATTGTCACTAGTAAAAACCAAGAGCGAATTTCCATCAATGAACAATTCATATGGTGTTCCTTCTAATTCGACTTTTGAAAGAATTTCTGCCTTTTCTGCAGGGTAAGCTTTTACAATGTAGAGACTGCTTTTAGAAATCAGATAAATGTAATTCCCATCAGTCTTAACTATATCTGCTTCATCCACTCCTTCTACTTGAATATTTGTACTTGAATAGGATAAAGTAGAATCTGCAGCCTCCGCATCAATTGAGAGTGGCATAGCGGTTCCAAAATATTTGTAATTGTTACCATATTTATTACTATTTTTAAGATATTCAGCTAACTCATTACACGAATCAAATTTTGGAATAGCAGAAATATTTTTCCCCAAGACTTTATCTGAATCTTTCTGGAATCCCCATTTATAAAAATTTACGAAGTCAGAAAGACCGCCTTCAAATTCTATTGGCGGTTCCTTAGTCTTCTTCATTCCAGTGCATCCAGCAAGCAAAATTACAATTCCAACCAAAATAATGTAAATTTTTTTCATAATTGTTTTATAAACTAATCAAAATAAGAGAAATTTCATTTTATTAGGTAAAAACCTAATTACCACCCTTCCAAATAACCACGTTTTTATTGTGAACTGCTACTGAGAAATACATTGCATAATAGCCTGCTATTTCTTCTCCATCAAATGTTGCTTTTAATTCTCCTTCGACATTTTTAACAGTTAAATTCTTCCCATCAAGCTGAACACTGCCCGCTTTCTCATTCTTTATTTTCTTAAGTGGAAAAACAGCAACCGATCCTTCAACAGGAACAGCATAAACAATTTCCTTTATCGGCAATCTTGAATCAAATTCATCAACTGGAAAATATATCTCTTCATTAGATTCGTAATCATCATAAGGGTAGAACGTATAATCTCTCCCATAGCCAGTATCAGTTGACAAAACTAATCCGTTTGTATACTTTTTCTTAAATTCTCCAAAAGTCATAATCTGGCTATTAAGCATTTCCAACTTAGTTCCGGTGTACTTCCCAACAACTGCCTCTCCACGAACCTGTGACCACAAACTTTCAGTTTCAGAATCATACATAAGCAAATTAGACTGGTAGAGCAGCCCAGAAACTCCGAATTCAAGAGCCTTTCCTTCAACTTCTCTGCTAAAAACTATTGCAGACCCACACAAGGGGCAAAATGTTATAGCAACGGGCCTTCCATCAATCTTATCGTTGACGATCTCATGCCACACTAAAATATTATAAGGGTAAAACCTCTTTTCCTCTTCTCCAAAAACAATTCCATTAATATCATCCTTAATACTTTGATCAGCATCTTCAACCGAAGTGAATTTTGTATTTTTTATTGCAGGAATTCCATCCTTTACAGGTCCTCCATTCAAAACCTTTTTAAGATCAACTGAACTCTTTGCAGTATTAGTTTTCAGACCAAATTTCAAGAATCCGCTCTCGACTAATTCATTTTTTTCGGAATTCAAACTATTAGTTTTGTTATCCTCTTTTTCAGCAGAACTACTTGATTGTGTACAACCAGAAACCAGCAAAAAGAAAATTAAAAAAGAGATTAAATAAGGTTTTCCCATAATAAACTATGAACTTCTACTTTTTTAAATATTAAAGAATTATTAATTTCGGTGATGTTAATGGTAGTTGAGATAAACTATTTGGCAGTTGTTGGAGCAGCAGTTCTTTCAATGGTTTTGGGAATGCTTTGGTATGGTCCATTATTTGGAAAAAAATGGATGGGCCTAATGGGCTATTCTGAAAAAAATATGCCAAAAGGAAACATGGGTCAAATGTATATATTAGCATTTGTAGGTGCATTAGTAATGGCTTATGTGCTTTCTCACTTTGTTGATTATGCTGAGGCAAAAACCTTAGTTGAAGGTGCAATGGTTGGTTTTTGGGTCTGGCTTGGTTTTATGGCAACTCTTATGCTCGGTTCAGTCTTGTGGGAAGGAAAACCATGGGAACTTTATTTCCTGAACGCAGGACACAAATTAGTTGAAGTTGTAGTAATAGCAGTGCTCTTAACGATGTGGGTTTAACCTTTTCCTTTTTATTTTTTTTCTATTTATTCTACCTATGTCAATGCCAAAATCAGAATCCGAGTGGAAGAAAAAGCTAACTCAGCAGCAATACAGCATTTTAAGAGAAAAAGGAACTGAACTACCTTTTACTGGTAGCCTTCTAAAAAATAAAGAAAAAGGAGTTTACACTTGTGCAGGCTGTGGTTCCGAACTCTTTTCTTCAGATACAAAATTTGACTCAGGAACTGGCTGGCCAAGCTTTTCAGATCCAAAAAACAAAGAAAATATAGAATTAAAGGAAGACCGAACTTACGGAATGGTTAGAGTAGAAGTTTTATGCAAAAAATGCGGCGGCCATCTTGGTCACTTATTCAATGATGGTCCATCAGGAAAGCGTTTCTGCATAAATTCTTGCTCTCTTGAATTTAAGAAGGATTGAAGCTTATGGCACTTAAAAAAGAATTAACTTTAATTACACTTGTCCTATACGGAGTAGGGATTATTCTCGGAGCAGGAATTTACGCACTCATAGGTACTGGAGCTTCCCTTGCAGGAAATATGCTCTGGCTCGCATTTGCACTTGCAACTATACTTGCAGTTTTTACAGGGTTAAGCTATGCAGAGCTCTCAAGCATGTTTCCAAAAGAAGCAGCGGAATATGTTTATACAAAAAAAGCATTCGGAATTGAGTCTCTTTCTTTTATACTAAGCTGGACAATGGTAATAATTGGAATAATCTCTGCGGCAGTTGTTGCACTTGCATTTGGAGGATATCTCTCCTACATGCTTGGTGGAGATGCAAACCTCTATGCTGCCGGTCTCATAATTCTTCTTTCTGCACTCAATTACATCGGAATAAAAGAGTCAGTGCTGTTCAACAATTTTGCATCAGTGATTGAAGCTCTGGGCCTGGTTGCAGTGATAATAATCGGATTTTTTCTGAGCGGGAACACAATCTCGGAGTTGAATCTCACAGAACTTCCCCCGGCAGGATTCCACGGAATTTTCTCCGCAATTGGAGTAATCTTCTTTGCATTCATAGGATTTGAGTATATTGCAAACATTTCTGAAGAAGTAAAAGACAGCAAAACTGTTGTTCCACAGGCAGTAATAATCTCTCTGGTCATTTCCTCTGTTCTTTATATTCTTCTCTCAATTGCAATTCTTCTTCTTGTTCCATGGGAAGAGCTGGCTTCAAGTCCTGCACCCTTAACCTCGGCAGTTGGAAAATCAATTCCAAACGCATCCATCATAATCTCAATAATTGCTCTTTTTGCAACCTCAAACACTGTTCTAATAATCCTCATCGGTTCTTCGAGAATTTTATACGGAATGTCTTCCAACAAATCCCTTCCAAG
>JACPAS010000124.1 GCA_016180665.1 Microcaldota archaeon | reverse complement strand
TATGACAGATGCCAAATAAAAGACCAAGAATATGAAGTGCAAAATCAAATGCTTCTGATGAATGTTATGTTTGACACGCTAATAGAAAAAAGTTTTCATAATGTTAAATTTTATCCTAAATGAAATCAGGAAGAGCGGAAAACATAGGAAATACTATCTGGCGCATTCTTACCGGAAAAACGGCCGAGTCCTCAAATTGAGGTTCTATCTCGGACCGGATTTGAACGAAGCGGAGCTGGAGGTCAGGAAAAAAATTGGTGAAAAAGAGATTCAGGAACGTATCGCAAGGCTAAATGCCATTCGAGATCCTTACATAACAGCACTCTCTGCTTCCGAACTTGAAGAACTGAGAACTCTTGAAGCAAAGGGTGAACTAGGAATCTCGCATCTTTCCGAAGAAGAATGGACCAGGTTTACGGAAGCTTTCACTTATGATACGAACGCGATAGAGGGTTCGAGCATTGAGGCGAAGGAAGTTGCGGATGTGCTGGAAAGACGAAAATGGCCCAGAGACAGGTCCAAGGAGGAGATAGATGAAACTTACGGTGTGGCTGAGGCCATTAGATATCTGAGGAAGATGAAGGAGCATATTTCCCTAAAGCTAATTCTCGAACTGCACAGTATAGTGTTCAAGAACTCGAAAACATTCGCTGGAGAATTCCGGAAGAGGGGTCTCGAAGTTGTAATTGCAGATGCGCACGGAAACATCGTTCACCGGGGTGCGCCATCTGCAAGTGGTATGCAAAGAACATGAAAAGATACCGTCCGCTCGTGCTTGCTGCGGTCGTGCACAACCAATTCGAGAACATATATCCATTCCAAGATGGCAATGGAAGGGTTGGAAGGCTGCTGCTCAATAACATATTATTGAAGCATAGACTCCCGCCACTCAATATTGAACTAAAAAACCGATCGCAGTATTATCAAGCCCTCCAAGCATATGAAAAGGGCCATAATATACGGCCGATGCTAGAGCTGCTGCTCAAGGAATACCGCAACCTCAAGAAGACCATCAAGAGAAGGTGACTACATTCTGCAGGTGGGTAGTCACCTAATTCCAGGATATGCTTATGCCTCGCTGAAATTACTATTGTATTTGCACAATTCTAACAGGCAAAAGTTTACAATCCAATTATCTTGCTGATGCCAATCTTTTAATTGCCCCTATTGCAACTACTGAAGCAGCAGGTGCAATAAATGCAGCAACCGCTTGCATATACCCGGTAATTGCTACTCCAATATTTGGGTTTTGATTCCCTGATCCAAAAGCAATTCCAAGTGTTCCAGCACTCAGCATTATGGCAATTGCAGCAACCAAAAATTGGGTAGTTTCCTTAGGGCTTATGTTAAGCATACCAACTAAGAAACCCAGAATAGTTAATAAACTTAGCAGGACGACCTGCCAATCTTTTACAAATGGTGTTAAAATCCCAACCACAAATACGATAATCATTCCAACAGTAAAAGCCAGTTCCCCTATTTTTTCAATATTGATACCATCCTTCATAGAACTCACCAATAAAGTTTACCCCCATAATTTAAATATATATTTTCATTAGTAAAAAAAGATCATATGGAAAAAAAGAAGAAAAAAGATTCTTTGCGCGAGATATTCAGCAAAACCAACAGAAATATCTTTCTGGTATTACTTGCAGGAAGCATAATCGGCTTTTTGGGAGTAATTCCGCTTGCATTATCTATTCAATCCCAGACAGGCGCATTAGAGAATCTTCCATTACCATTAGATCAGTTAATTGTCATTCAGCTCATTCAAGGAATAATTCAAAACTCAATACTTATTGCACTCGGACTTTTCTATGCCAAAAAAGTAGGACTTACACTTCCTTTACTGGAGAAGTGGTTTGCAGGTTCTAAAACAAACGTAACTTTGGCTTCAGTTCTTCCAATTTCAGTTGGTCTTGGTATTCTCACTGGTGCCCTAATAATTGCGTTGGGGCCAATTTTTGAATTTATTGAACCAACCGTACTTTTAATTAACATTCCAACCCCAGAAACAGCTGCACTAGACGGGTTCTTAGCATCTTTCTATGGCGGGATTAACGAAGAAATTCTCTTACGTCTTTTTTTAATGACAATAATTGTAAATTGGTTATATCAGTTTAGAAAAGAATCAAAACCAACAGATTCAACAATGTGGCTATCGATCTTTATTGCAGCACTATTATTTGGTCTTGGTCATTTGCCAACTGCCTTTGCAATTTTCAAAATGACTCCAATTTACGTAATTAGAATAATTCTACTAAATGCAGTTGCTGGTCTAGTATTTGGCTGGCTATACTGGAAAAAGGGCTTCGAATCAGCTATGATTGGCCATTTCTCAACAGATATCGTTCTTCACGTTCTTTCCCAGCTTATTACAATCTAATTTCTGCGACCATTAGTAAGATTTTGAAATATTGATCAATTTTGGCACATACCTTTATAATAAAAAACTGTTCAAATAAATAAAAAATAAGGAGGTAATAAAAATGAAAGGAAGGGGTTTACTTTGCAGGAAAGAATAAGGTAATTGTATCTAATTCTAAAGTTGGGAGGCCAAGAGTTGCCGATAAGTTGGTAATTAGTCGTTTAAGACATCTATATTTTACAACGTCATTTTCCATAAGGAAAATTTCAAGTATCCTAAGTTTATCTAGCTCTACTGTTGCACGTTTAGTTAAGACTTTTTCAGAAGGTGAGACTTATGAGAACTAAATTTGGAAAACATGCGCTACCGCCTTGGTTGGATAGAAATCGAAGTACTATTACTGAAAGCCTGCGTGCTTCCGGGCTTAATTCAGGACTAATTGAATCCGCAATAACTCTTGCAAGGACACTTAATGATAAAAATGGTCATCCAAATCCAAGAAACACCATTAGCATCATAGAGCGAGCAGTTGATGAAGGGCGTGATGTTGAACTGTTACTTAGGGCTCTCAAATCAACTGAGCAAGGTCTGAATCCTTACAAAACTGCAAAGAAAAGTTTTGAGGATCAGCACTTTTAATATCTACCATACACTTATATCTCATGGCAGGGCCACCAGTATATAATGAGAAAAAACCAGTAGGTAAAGAGGTTCGTCAGTTATTTGCCAAATCCGACTTGACATTCACTCTGGAAGGCAATTCTTATAATTTTGAACAAGCAATTTCGCTGATGAAACAGCAATTCCAGCCATCAGCAAGAGCAAAACTTTTCCCAGCTTTTCTATTCCAGGCAGCTCAGTATTATCGTTTAAAGGAGAACAAAAAAAACAGCTTCGGATTAGCTTACCGTACTGAAGCAGCAGATGCAACTACAGTGACGAAAATGGGTGAAGGAAACTGCCTTTCTTTTAATCTATCTTTTATAGCATTCGCACTAACTGTTGCAAACGAGCTAAAATTAGATGCAACAGGAAATTTAAAAGAGGTCATAAGAGTTGGTAGTTCTGACTTTGCCGGTCATGTGATCGGAGCTATTAAACTTCCGAGCTCTCCAACCTTCTTTTTCGATATGACTAATTCTGCCAAGGACATTAACTTTAAGGGTTTTTCTCAGAATAAATCTGATCCCACAGTTGTCTATGGCCCTGGTAATTTTCGCTATGATCTTGGTGCAAATATCGCAGTAAATGATATTGTTTTTGAAGCAACAAAATTACAATATAAACTATCTACTGGCCTCTCATTATCTAAATCAGACATAAATCTTCTAGTAGTGATTCCCCCAACAATGCTGACCTACCTTATTGATTCATTAATTGCAAATTCTCCAAGTAATCTTACTGCAATTTCACAGACAATATGGGAGAACAGGGAGACAGAAGACCCAAATGTTTTACTTCGCCTATGCCTTACAATATCAAATCATTTTATGAATGTAAATGATATGGGTGCAGCTAACACATTCGCCAAACTTGCAGCTGAGTCTTTAGACTCTCTTGTTGCAGCAGGTCGCACTGGAGAGCTTAAGTTGACCCCGTTCTTACCACAGTTTGCACGTTGTTTTACCATGCTTGTAGAAAGTAAAGATGAAGCCGCATTTGTTCTCTACAGAGCAATGATCACTACAATCGGCATGGCAGATATCAATGCACTCATCCACGATCTAAAAAAACAGGATCAGAAAAGCCAAAAAGAATTTCTTAGTACTATTCACAAAGCATTTTCCACTGCAAAAAGCTTAATAGACTATGATTTAAACAATCCATTTGGGTTAAAAGTGCAACTGCTTGAAAGCCTTGCACTCATCCGTTTTTCTCACACTATCTCTGGTCTCCGTATTAGTAATAATCCTTATGTTAAATTAATAGTAGTTGATACAAAAGATTGGCTTACGGCAAATTATTCGAGCCTGAAATTAGATTACAACAAACTAGCCA
>JACPAS010000117.1 GCA_016180665.1 Microcaldota archaeon | reverse complement strand
TTGAATTGAAAAATAATATCAACGGTATTCAGGAATCGTTAGATTCTTCAATCCAGTGGTTTAAGGATAATTCTGAATTCCCAGTTCTTGAAGAATTTGGAATCGACCCAGAAAAAGCTTCACTCCAGGATTTTTTCGCTGAAGTTGAAAATAACTGCATAAAACGATCATCCTCTTTCGATACACTTAATCTTGGATGCGTTTCATATGTGATGGAAACTACGCTCTCGTTTGAATACAAACTGGAAGGCCAGGATAAATTATATTCTCTAAAGGAGATGATTTACAGGAATGGGGGGGATTGTGAGGATTACTCACTTTTTCTAAAGGCACTAATGAATCATTTGGAGAAAGAATATCAGGAAAAAGAATTGATCATACAAGCGTGGAAAGAGACGCCGCAGCCGGATAACTACGTTGTATATGAAATTGGGGGGAAAAAACTTTTCTATCCAGGTGCGGAAGCGCATGATTTGGGTGAAGTGAAAAAATTAGGGCCATATATGATTTGTTACACCACCAAATATGATGGAGTTAGTTTTGAAGGCCATTGCGTAGTTGCACTTTCAAAGGAACAGATTAACAAAATAGATGATTTAGTTAAACTAGATGGAGCAAAGACATTTGAACCCCAAGATGGAAGTTATAAGGGAATTGTTGGAACCGATTATTATGTCTGCCAGGATGACGAGACAGATTGTGATAAAGGAATAAACAACATAAGTTTTGTGATAAGCGATTCTGATCTTTATCAATTCGTTAACGGCGAATGGACCAGTTATGCACGTTATAAGGATGATTTAACTTCATTAAATGGAAGGATTGAAGGATTTTTGAAAGGTGTGAATTAGATGATAGAATCGAAAACTATTCTTAAAGTGGTTGGAGTTTTGATTTTACTAGTTATGTTGTATAAATTATATACTGTAGCAGAAGAGAATGATTACTGGCTTTTTGCTACTGAGGACAAACTGGTTGTTGTTGATAAAACAAAAACGAATGAAAAAATTGAACTTGGAAAAAATAATACAGACATAGAGAAACCACTTCAAGAAGAGAATGCTGAAGAAATTGATTATTCTAAGTATACTGGTAATTACGATCAAATCCCTGCAGGAGAGGAATACAAAGAACCGTTTGATAACAGTTTAACTTCTGAACCGGCATTTTCTGAAGAGCAGTATTTCAATATGGATTATAGCTGGAAGAAAAAAATAGAATCACTTGAAACTTATGCAGGGCCAGCTGACTCTGATGGAACTGAATTCGCAGCAAAAGATGGTATAAAAGAAGTAATAAGAATTAACGTGGACTTTAAAGATAAATATGGTGTGGTCATAAATTCTGCTGATCCAGCACTCGTTCAGGTTTCTATGTGGGCTGTTGATCCATACGCGCTTGATCCGATGGAAAAAAGTGCAGAGCTTGGACAGATATATACAAACAAATACTACGAGAAGAGTGCTAAAAATCTTGCTTATTCCATTCCACTTGGAGATAGTGGACTGTTTGTAAGATATAAGAGTATGAATTTCAAACCGCTAAAATACAGTGGAAGTGGAGCTGACGAATATACGAAAATAAAGATTAAGGTCAACGTTCTTACTGGTCCTGATGAGGGAATTCAAAAAATAGGCGTGTTGATAAGGTTAATTTAAACATAAAACGTGGAGAGTTCGTAAGCATAATTGGCCCGAGTGGAAGTGGAAAAAGTACACTTTTACACGTACTTGGTTTGTTGGATGAAGTTACACGCGGAAAAGTATCTCTAGATGGAATAGATGTAAGCAAATTAAAAGAAAGAGAACGTGCAAGCATAAGAGCGAGAAAAATCGGTTTTGTATTTCAAACATTTAATTTAATACCTACGCTTACTGTTCTTGAGAACGTTGCATTACCGGGAATTATTTGTGAACTTAATGAAGAGGATGTTTATATTAGGGCGAAAGAGATATTGAACATTGTCAGCATGGGCGACAGACTTCTTCACTATCCAAATCAATTAAGCGGTGGACAACGACAACGTGTGGCGATAGCAAGGGCTTTAATCAATGCACCTGAAATAATACTGGCGGACGAACCTACAGGTAATTTAGATTCCAAAACAGGCAATGAAGTTCTAAATGTTTTTAAAGAATTAAACAAAGAGGGGAAAACCGTAATTATAATCACACACGATCTTAGCATAACAACTGTTACTGATCGTAGCATCCATATAAAAGATGGAAAAATTGAAGGTGAATAGATGCGCAGATTATTTGTTTTTTTGATTTTCGTGGGATTAGTTTTTGCACCATTGTCAGTGGAGTCTTATAAGATAAGTCCAACGAAATTAAAGCCAGGGCAAAACGGCGTAGTGGAGATAATTCTGAAGAACGTACCAGTTAGTGCCACTTCAGCAAATACGCCTACGGTTAATGATATTTCAATCTATTATTCTGCTGTTAAAGGATTAACATTTGAAAGTGAATCCCCGCTTTGGGTTGGAACACTGGAAGGCGGAGCTAGTACAATTGCATCGATTCCAGTTTCTATTTTACCTGATTCAAAAGGTGGGATATTAAGCCCTACTTTCTCCATCCAACAAAGAGATGGGAGTCTTAAACAATCTTTAATAGTTCCTATAGAGGTTGAAAATCCCGCAATTCTTACCTTGTCTTTAGATAAACAGACTATTGAGGCGATTGACACAATAAAACTTAAAATAACCAACAATGGAGGCTCAGCAAATAAACTAATATTGAAATTGAATGATAGTGATGAGTTTGGATTCGTAAATGCAGATCAGGTATTCGTAGGGGATGTAACTACTTCAAAAGAGACTGAAATTAATATTGACGCCAGAAATGCAAAAGATGGACTGAGAATATTGCCTTTAACTATAGTTTACCAGGATGATAATGGCGGAAGCAGAAGTGAATTGAAGAATATTCAGATTAATGTGAAAAAACAGAAGACAGATATTCTTTTTACGCAGGAAGAATCAATTACTACTTCAATATATGACACACTGAAATTAAAGCTAAAAAATACTGGAAGGAAGCTTGATAGTGTCGAGATCATGATAACAGACCAGAACATAAAACCAAGAGAGAAAAATGAATTTAAATTAAATGATTTTGCTATTGGTGAGGAGAGAACAATCGAAGCAGAAGTTTTTGTGAATGCACAACCTGGCACAAACGATATGAAAATAAAAATTAAATGGATCGAGAATGAAGTTGAAAAGGAAGAAGAAATAGAGATTCCAGTATTTGTAAAATCTGATTCTGATGTTGCACTTTTCATCGAATCGAAACCAACCCCCATAACAGTTAACACTGATCACACTTTGTCTATTCTAGTCTCGAATATTGGATCTTATAAAATAGAAAATGTAGAAACTGAGTTGCTGGAAAGTAATTTTTTTGAAATACTTAATGCACAGAGAAAACAGTATATTGGAGGACTGGAAAGTGATGACTTTAGTACAGTCCAGTATAAGATTAGAACAAACAACGTAAAGGAAGGTGCTTATCCACTAACGACATTGGTTAAATACAAGGACAACTCAGGAATATGGGTAGAAAAGAATGTTACTGCTGAAGTGGTGGTAAAGGAAACTGGAAATAGCAAAGGTGGGGATAATTGGATTTTTTACCTGATTTTAATTCTAATAGTGGTTTTAATTGCATTCTTCTATTGGCGCAATAAACAGAAGAGTATTAGCCAAAAGTGATTTGTTGAAGTCTATCGAAATAGTAAAATACGCGATAAAAAGTATAAGGCAAAGGCAGATAAGATCTGGACTTACTATGCTTGGAATAATTATAGGTATAGCAGCAGTCATGTCACTACTTACGATTGGAGAGGGGTTTAATCAGGAGATAGAAAATCAGCTGGCATCCTTTGGGTCCAATACTGTTTTTATAATTCCAATATCTGAAAGCCAGTCAGGCTCTGCAGCTTTAAGTGGTGGACCTGGAACTTCACCGAGCGCTGGGAAATTATTTGAGAAAGATGCTGAGAGACTTAAGAAAATTGGGGAAAT
>JACPAS010000110.1 GCA_016180665.1 Microcaldota archaeon | reverse complement strand
ATTTGAGGTTTATGAATCCTAACAGACTTAAAGGTATTGCTGTGACTACGGTTTTCGTAGGTGCAATGCTGGTTGGGTTAGCATTAGGAACAATGGCAATGGGGAAAGCGATAGATAAATCCAGAGTTAAACTTTCCCCCACAATTAACAGGGTTTTAAATGAAGAAATACAACAACTTGAAGAAAATCTGGAAAAAAGCGATTATTTAAAGGTTTCTAAATAAAATATATTTCCTTAGTTGTTATAATTTTAAGACTTATTAGGGGTTGATTTAATGATAACTGCTTTAGATGTAGAACCGAATGCGCTAATAGAACAAGTTGCACATAAATTAAAGACAATGGGCATCAACAAACCTGCGTTTGTTGGACTGGTTAAAACTGGTGCGCATAATGAAAGACCTCCAGAACAGGAGGATTTTTGGTATTTTAGATGTGCTTCAGTACTAAGACAGGCATATGTGAATTTCAATGTTGGAACAAACAGACTAAGAAGACACTATGGGGGCAGAAAAAAGAAAGGTGTAGCACCTGAAAGACATTTGCCTTCCGGTGGTTCAACTATAAGAAAAGCAATGCAGTCTCTTGAAAAAGCAGGTTTAATGGTAAAGGAGAAAACAGGAAGGAAATTAAGCGCAAAGGGAAGATCACTTCTGGATTCAACAGCTAAAGAGATTAATGCTGCTGCTTGACCTCTGCTCAGGTGAAACCTATGGAGGAAGAGGAGCGAATAAAAAAGAAAAAACTAACAGAGCAGCACAAATTAGCCGAGGCAAAAAAAGCTGAAGAACAGCTAAAGGCTGCACTAAGAACTTCCTTATCTGAGGGAGGATACAATCGTTTAATGAATGTTAAAATAGCTAATACGCAGTTATTTTTGACTGCAGCACAGCATTTATTAAGAATATTTCAAAAGGTCCAAAGAAGAATAACTGACGCTGAGGTATTAATGGTCTTAAAAAGCATAAAACAGCAATCTGAAAAAGAATCAACAATAACCTTTGATCGCAAATAAAAAATTGGTGAATTTTTATGGGAAAGAAAAATTTAGTAAAAAAACTCAGACTAGCAAAGGCAGAAAGGCAGAATAAACGGTTGCCGCCATTCATTACTGCTAGAACTAAAAGAAAAGTCCAGCAAAATATTAAAAGAAGGAACTGGAGATCGGATAAATTGAGAATTGAGGAATGATAATCATGGTTGACAAAATAGAGCGTTTGTACACTATCCCGCTGAGGGGTGCTTATGATTATAAAAGGAACAAGAGAGCAATTCGTGCAATAGATAATATAAAAGAATTTATTGCCAGACACATGAAAGCCAACCTTGTGAAAGTAAGCAATGCACTAAACGCTTCAATATGGAGTAGGGGGATAAGCAAACCTCCGCGAAAAGTTAAGGTCAAGGCAGTGAAAGATGGCGATAAGACGGTCGTTTATCTACCAGATGAAAAATTAGAAGAGAAAAAAGAAGCTGAGAAGCAACCTGAAAAACAATCTCCAGAAAGTAACAGTGTGCCCTTGCATTCGAAGAATGCAAAAGCCGTCAAGTCGAACCGCACGAACGGTTCGTTCTGAAAAAAAGGCTGAACAGTAAATGAGATCTATAACTTATTATGGTAACTCATGGATTGGAATGTTTATCAAGGCAAACGACAGTCTTGCTTTTGCACCTGTTGACTTACTTGATAAGAGCAGGGACGTGGTTAAGTCGATCCTAGGTATCAATATAGTTAATATTTGCATTGGTGATTCTAACCTTCTTGGGTTATACTTGACAATGAATTCAAATGGACTGATAGTTCCGAACATTTCAACTCAAGAAGAAGTTGGGAAACTTCAGAAACTGGGTTTAAATGTTTACAAAACAGAAGAGAAAAATAATGCAAACGGAAATAATCTTTGTATAAATGATCGTGGTGGAGTTATTAACGAGCATGTTTCCCCAATTGAAAGAAAGAAAATGGAGGATACCTTGGGAATCGAACTAGTCCCAATGACAATAGCAAATTATTTTACAGTAGGAAGCTGCTGCTTGGCTACAAATAAAGGTTTTATGTCGCATTATAAAACAACCGAAGAAGAGATGAAACTTCTCGAAAGTATATTTAAAGTAAAGGGAAACAAAGGTACAGTAAATACTGGTGTTGGCTTTGTTGGTATTGGATTAATTGCAAATACGAAAGGATATGTAACTGGAGAGCAAACGACCCCGTTTGAAATGGGAAGAGTTGAGGAATCTTTGGGTTTTATATAGACCTGCGTTTGTAATAAATTATAATTGAAATGTTATAAATAATTTTTTATGAAAGGTGTTAATTATGAAGAGATTTAGCATTTCCGGATCAATAAATATAGGTTCTATAAGGCCATTTACAAAAGAGGTTGATGCTGCTACGGAAAATGCAGCAAAATCGAAGCTTTACGCGCTTTTTGGTTCTAATAATGGTATTAAAAGAAGCAAAGTAAAGATAGAGAAAATAGAACAATTGTGATAATATGAATCTGCAGGATGAGTACCAAAGACTTGCTTATGAAGTTGCAGTATATAGGGAGCAACTGAATCTTCTACAAAGAGAGATGGACAGGGTTACTCTGGCAACTTTAGATCTTTCAAATGCAATGCGTACGACTTCGAAGTTAAGCGATGGAGATTCACTTGTCCCAATAGGTGGCGGAGCATTTCTAAAAAGTGAAATAACAAATACACGTGTTTTGGTTCCAATTGGCGGCGGTTATTTAGTCAGTATGGATAAGGACAAGGCAGAACAAGAAATAAGGAAACGTGTAGAAGCAACTGAAAAAGCGATTCAAAGGCTAAATGATGAGTTCTCCAAAATATCCCAGAAGCTACAGGAAACAAATGTAAAACTTGGGGAGGTCCAGGGGCAAGTTGAGATAAACAAAAAAGTTGATGAAAATATAAGAGAAGATTACATCTAATTCTGATACATATGTTTGACATATTAAAAAAGAAAATAACTGGTTTTATAGATAAACTTACCAAAAAGGAATCTGAAAAAGAAACCAAAGACGTTGCTGAAAAGAAGGTAAATCCAGAGCCGCAGATTAAGGAAGAAAAACTCCAGGAAAAAAAGACAGAAGTTACCGAAAAATCAATTCCAGAAATAAAAAAAGAGAAACCAGAATTAAAAGCGTCAGAAGAAAAATTAGAATTACCAGTTAAACCAAAGCCTCAGGAAATTAAAATAAAAGAGAAGGGAACTACAAAACCTGAAAAATCTGAGAAACAAAGGCAGGTGGATTTTGGTATAATATCTCAGGTAAAGAGTATTGTAACCGGCCAGATAGAAATCAATAAACAGGATATTAAGGGCCTAGTCAGTGATTTTGAAATTGAGTTAATTGAGGCTGATGTTGCTCTTGAAGTTTCGGAATCATTGATAAAAGATCTGGAAAACAGATTAGTGGGCCAAAAAATAAGGCGCGGAGAAGTAAATAATTTCATTAAAGAAACGATAAAGGAAATGTTAATTCAATTAATTTCTAATAAGGCTGCTTTCGATATTAATGAAAAGGCAAAAGTTTCTGAAAAACCACTAAAGATAATGTTTCTTGGGATAAATGGTGCAGGAAAAACAACCACTATTGCAAAAATCGCTAATCTTCTAATTAAAAACAATTTTAAAGTTATTTTGGCGTCTGCGGATACTTTTAGGGCGGCGGCCATAGAGCAAATGCAAATACATGCGGACCGGCTCAAAATAAAAAATATCAAAAGAGATTACGGGAGTGATCCAACTGCAGTTGCTTATGATGCAGTTAATCATGCAAGAGCTAATTCAATTGATGTTGTTTTGATAGATACTGCAGGTAGACAGGATACAAACACTAATCTTCTTAATGAACTTAAGAAAATGGATCGGGTTATCAAGCCAGATTTAAAATTGTATATTGGTGAGAGCATAGCTGGAAACGCAATCATATCGCAGGTGTTGGAATTTAATAAACAAATTGGAATTGATGGAATAATTTTAACTAAACTTGATTGTGATGCAAAGGGTGGAACAGTACTTTCAATTTCTAAAATGACGAACCTTCCAATTGTATATATTGGCACTGGTCAGGGGTATGAGGATTTAGAAAAATTCGATCCTGATAAAATAATCAGCGCAATTATAAATTAGATTTTTCCTTCATAAAGAAGAATGAAAATGCCAGACCAAGCATTATAATAATTCCAATAATAAGCCCGCTCCATACTATATTGAATTCTCTTGATTCCACAACCAATGGTTCTGATTTTTGTAAAACCTCAACAACATTAAATTCTGCGGTGTTGCCTTTTACTTTTGCAATAGTTTCACCTGCATATGCATTTATTACTTCTCCTGGCATCTCCACAGTGTAGGTATACTCAAATGCTATAATATCTTTTAGACCAGCTGCGGTTATTGCGTTTTCCTGTTTTTTTCTAAAGTCTATAGCAGATGGTGACTGAGGAAATGCAGTATTACTTAAATAACTTAGATATCCTTTTGCAGTTGGATAAACTGCCCTACCAAACTGATCAGAAGGAATTTTGTAGATTATCGCTCTGTAAGTGTTAAATGGAATCCCTTCATTTACCTCAAATACATAATATCCATCTTTAACATCAAAATCCTTTTCCATTTCAATTATTTTAGGATCTTTAATATTACAAGTAATTGTTTTATCTAGCTTCTTTGCGTTTTCACACATTTCGCTCAAAGCCTGTTCTGTTAGAGTATTAACGTCTTCCTCTGATTTTTCTATCTGAGAACCGTAAAATGGCAATTTAGAAAAATCACTTGTTAGAGTCACTTTAGAAGTTCCATCGCGGTCTATTTTCTGATAATAGGATTGTGAAATACAACCAAAGAGCAGGAATATAGCTAGTAATGTTGGTAAGATGTATTTCATGATTATATCTCTTGACTAAAATTTATAAATATAACAGGATAATCATTTTCATGACCAGGTTATCCAATGCTCTTCGAGCTAGTCTGCTCGAGCATAAGGAGCTTTTAGAGAGTTGGGAAAAGAAGGAACCAGAAGCAGCGAATGTACAGAGACCAGAGGAACGGGTTGTATCCCGTGCACTAGAAGACATTCAGTTTAGAGGAATAATCACAAGAGGAATCGGTAAAGAATTTTGGGAAAGAATAAAACTATCAAAAAAAGATTTCGATAGGTTTGCCCTAATTTACAAAATGAATCCCTCTAAATTTAGAGTAGAAGTAAGAAGACGTTTGATTCCAGTTATGAAACGAGGTTATGATTGGGAAAGTACACAATCTCGCAGACTAAGAAGAGAGTATATGACAAAAACAGATCATCTATGCGAACTTTTAGATCAATGTGATATTAATGATGATTTTTTTGCTGATGGGGCACTAATCGAAATTGCTGGGTCAGTAGATAAGACCTCGGAATATTTGGAATTTTGTTCAGCAGCGGCAGTTGTAGATAAAAAACCCAGAAAGCGAAAGGAAGATGCATCTGGAGATGCAGTATTTTTCCAAGAGCTTTTTCAAAGGGGGAAAAGATCTGCCATTTTCGGAGTGTTTGATGGCCTTGCAGAGCGGGATGGGAAAATCAGTGATCGCAGTGCCTCTAGCTTAGCTATCCGTCTCATAAGAGATTATACTGAAAAGATAAGAAATACACAGTCTCTTGAAGAAATCACAGACTTATTGGTTAAATATGCTAATGAAGCAGATGCAACAATAAGTGAAAGTACTGACGGTATGGGTGGAACAACAGCCTCTGTTGGTATCCTAATGGGGAAACGTTTGGCATATATGAATATAGGAGATTCCAGGATTTACGGTGTTTCCATGAATGGTGATGTTAAAGTGGATAAGCTAACCGTTGATGATGGAGTATCAGGGGTTGTCGAGAGATCAGGTTCCTTGAACATTCAGGATTTTTGGAGAGAAGCCTCTTACCCATATCTATTCTTAGGTTCATTTAGTCAGAAAATCCATGGTAAATACGGTGGTAAAAGAGTTCTGCACCCATCATTTGTACTCAAATCACCAAATATAGGAATAATCGATGTTAGTAATTATGATATGCTACTTTCAGTTACTGATGGGTTCTGGAGACACCTGCCATTTGCACTTAAAGGAGAGCGTATTACTGATACGAGCGGTGTTAAGGGATTAACCGAACTATTATCGACCTTTAGCAAAGGAAGTCCGTTGGCTTTTGCAGAGTCTCTCCATGATTACGCTAAGAAAAGCATGTCGGTCTCAAAAATAAAGAGAACAAGAAATAGTATCATTATCCCAAGCCCAGGAGATATCGGTATACTAGCTATGAGCGTTTGATTTTAGACCAATTTTTTTGGTTTTAAAACTTTTAATTTTTCCATCTTTCCTTCGTCTATCTCATTGGTATCTTTCCCATGTTCATCTTTTTTTAATTTGAATTCTATAGGTTTAGCTTTTTCAAGATCTATATTAGGGTTTATCAATTTAGTCCATCCAACTATAATAGAGTTTTCACGTACTTCAATATCAATTGGATAAACATCTTTAGGTATCTTTGCATCTTTAAAACTTATGATCTGCCCGCCAGCTGATTCAACTGGCTCCAGCGCACAAAATTGTTTTAGTACTGCTCCGATCATTTGAGTCATTTCTACTTTCGAAGCATAAAATGCTACGACTTTAGTTTTGGCTTCTGTTCCAGACAGACCACTTAGAATCACCTGTCCAACACTGTCTATAAACCTTCTTCTAAGATCTTTAATCAATTCTGCATTTTCTTTTTTTCCAAGTTCTGAAATTAATACGCTTGTTGCGTCACTTAAAGTTACACTTGGTCTGTTATTTAAACTAAAACTAATTTTCACTTGTAAGCCTGGTTGACTTGCACTGTATAGCAGGTCTAAAAGCTGCTCTGGGTCTTTTTCTCTTGCCTGCCGCAATCTTCTTAGATAGTCATCCCTAACCTTGGTCAACCTTTCGACATCTTCAGGTTTTTTAGCAGTTATTTCCAATGAATATTCCGGTACAATTGTTATCTTTAAATAAGCTGGAGCTTCTCTTTTCAATCTCATAAAATCAAAGAGATCATTCCCTGATTTGTTTAGTTCTTTGGTCCATACTTCCACCTCTCTTCTCAATGCAATTTCCGCAGAACTAACGGCTTTATCAAAACTAGCCCCAAGTCTCCTCTCGAGTTCTTTTTTATTCAATTGTTTTGCCAGCACTGTTAAGGGAATTCCTTTTTCCAAAAGTTTTTCGCCATCGCCCATAAGACCAACCACATGAATATTTAGTTTAATTTAAAGATACTGCACCTTGAGAAGGTCGACTAGTGTCTATTCTATAACTTCCCCCATCTTTATTTTTTAAAACTACTGTCTCACCTTTTATAGATGCACTTTCAATAGTACCTAATGGCCTTAAAACCCAGATTATAGCATTTTGAGGAAAAAAACTTCCATCATTAAAAAGACCCAATATCTCACGTCCTTCTTCTACATCTGAACTGCCCAATGCCCTTATTAAAAATTTATCTGTAACTAGAATGGTGTACCGTGGACTGCATTCAACTGCAAAAGCTCCCGAAATCTCTACACCATCTGGCAAATCTAATCTAATTCTTATATCTTTATTAGATTCATGATAATGAAAAACCATTGCATCAGGATCTTGAAATGTGCATCTAAAATCTCCCTTTATATCCTCATGTTTTTTAGCAGAATTTCGGCTGCTTCCGCTAATATCCGTTCTAGTCAGTCTAATGTTGGTTCCGCATTCTACTAAAGGACATAATAAAACGGCAATAATGGATGTAACTACTATATTTCGAAAATTAGGTGCGCTGCTTTTTCGCAATTGCATGTAGCTATTTATGGTTAAATATAATTATAAATGTTGGTAATATCTCTATTCCAGATTCGAATGCCTTTTCTTTAATTCAGCCTCTGTTTTTCCCTTTCGATACATAAGCTCATTGATAATTGTATCAAGGAAGACCATTGCAGAAAGCTCAAACAGTGTACCGAGTGGTGCAAGCGGTTCATGACTTCCCCTTATTTGTCTTACTAAATAATCCCTTTCTAACTGGGCAGTTTCCCGTCCACCTATTTGAACTTTAACATTAGATAATCTAGATATAGTGGATTTTAGATGAGAGGTAATTACACCTATTTTTGCACCCTGCTTTTTCGCACCTTTTGCAATGTGCACAATAGATTCAGTTTCTCCAGAACCGCTGATTGCAACCAGCGTATCTCTTCGTTTAATGGCGGGAGTTGTGGTTTCTCCAACAACATAAACAGTAAAACCAAGATGCATTAATCTCATTGCAAAAGCCCTGCCTACATAACCGCTTCTTCCAGCTCCTACAATGAAGACATTTTTTGATTTTATTAGTAGATTTATAAACCGTTCAACTTGATTCTCGTCAAGCACCCATGAATTAGCTATTATTGCTTGCGCAAGTAATTCCATTTTTTTAGAAAAGCTCATAAATACCCGCCTAAATGATCCATAATATTAACCTGAGAAACCGGAGATTGGATGGAATTTGAAACAAATACAAACTCACACATACTCCTTAATTTCTGAAGAGAATCATTTAAAAAAAATCCATGCGTAGCTGCGCAGCCAACCTTTTTCGCCCCATTTTTCTTTACATTTTCTATTGCTTTTATCATAGTTCCGCCAGTTGAAACCATGTCATCAATTATTAATATACTTTTTCCAGAAACATCAAAATCAAAATTCAACTCTTTTACTTCTCTATATGCGTTGACCCCGGTTTCATAATTTCCCCTTTTCTTCTTCATGCTATTTGAAGCCATATATGCTGCGCCCTGATCAGGACTAATTGTTAAAAATTCACTACTACCAAATTTTTCTTTGGCTTTTTCCACCAACGTATTAGCTAATGAGATGTTAGTTATTTTAAGTCTCCCGTACTTTTTCGCCCCCTCTTTTTTTAGAAAATGACAATCGAACGTAACTAATTCATCAACACCAGATTCAGCAAGAAAGTTACAGACTATTTTTGCGCTTTCAGTTTCACCTTCTAAAAATATTTTGTCTTGTCTAGAATAAGGCAAATATGGTGCAACCAGCGTTACTGTGCATTTTATTTTTTTAAGAGTTTTTAAAATAAACAGTGCTTCTATTAATGAACTATTTTGATTTGGATAGAGTCGATGAAATAAGGTTACCTCTTGCCCTGAGAATTTTTCTATCCCTGGTACTCTTACGTAGCTATCTCCATCAGGAAAAGTTTTAATTTCGAGATTAGGTTTTTCCAAATCTGCAAAATTCGGACTAATCAATCGCATAATGTTATTTCTACATTATTATTATAAAGCATCGGGCCTGTTTCAAATTGACTTGTTGGGCTAAGTCGGACTAGTCTAAGTTTATACCTTTAGACGTCCTTTACTTGAACGGACTGACCTTGAATGCAAAGCATTGAAACTTGCATTTGCTAAATTTCAAAGCATTCAACAGTAGTCGATCAACAAGGGTAGCCAGTGGTCTTCCAAATGTTTTAATTTGCAACACACTAAAGAATCTCTCGCCAACCTTTATAAATTTTCTAGATATAATGTCTTAAGGTGATATAACTATTTATTTGAAATTTCTTTCTGAAATTTCAAAACTAAAAATCAAATTAAGAAAAAAGGAGGTTAGATTTTTATGACAGAGTTCAGATCAGTTATGCTAAATGCTACTGAGGCCAAAAGACTAACTTTTGCTCCAACCGAAAATTTAAACATAAACATTAATGTGGATGATGTAAAACCTGCAGGTGAGCAGTTGTTACTAAATTTTACCTATACAGTTAACTATGAACCCAAGGCAGGATATATGAAAATTTTAGGAGCAGTTTATTTGGCTGATAAAGCTTCAGAATTAAAGAGAATTGCAGACACATGGAAAAAAGACCACTCACTTCCAAAGGAATTGACAGAACCACTTCTTAATGTAATTAATATGAGTGCGGGCATTAACGGGGTATTTATTGCAAGGGCATTAAATTTACCCCCTCCTTTGCTGCCTCCGAGATTGGAGCTGACAAAAACTGGTGCAAAATCTCCCCGTTAAATTTCTCCAGTTAGTTTTTTATACTCTTCAATCAAATCCTTTGCCCTTTTCTTATCTTTCGCCTCAGCAAAAATTCTTATATATGGCTCAGTTCCCGAAGCTCTGACAATTACCCACGAATCCTCAAAGTTAATGCGTACACCATCAATATCAATAATGTTAAACTTATTTTTTTTAGCGTATTCTTTTATTTTTTGAATTATTTTCTCCTTTCGCGATTGATCCGCTTCAATCTTTATTTTTTCGTTATAATACTTAGGTATTTCTTTTAACCATCCGCTCAAGCTTCTCTCAGTTAGCATTTCAACTATTTTTGCAGCAGTCATGAAGCCATCTTTCGCCAGACTTAACTCAGGCCATATGACACCTCCAACTTCCTCCCCCCCGAGAGCTGCCTTACTCTCATAGACCTTTTCAGAAATATAAGGTGCGCCTATTTTTGTATAAACAGTTGCACAACCAAAATTCGAAGCAACATCTTCTATGCATTTGCTTGTTGCCACAGTAGTCACAACTTTTCCTTTTACACCTTTTAATTTTGAAATCGCGCATAATGCATAAACTTTATCGCCGACGATGAATCCTCCATTCTCATCAACGAGCACGACTCTATCCCCATCCCCATCCCAAGCTATGCCGCAATATGCTTTAACAGACTTTACAGTTTTTATTAGCTCCTGAAGATTAGCTTCAGTTGGTTCGGAAGGCCTACCTGGAAAATGGCCATCCACATTAGAGTTCAGTGTGATGATTTCACATCCAAGATCCCTGAAAAGTCGTGGTGCAACCAATGCTGCCATTCCATTCCCGCAGTCCAGAACTAATTTTAACTTTTTTGACCTAATTTTTTCCTGATTAACTAGATTTTTTACTGATTTGATATGATCATATGATGCTTCTTCATATTTTTTAGATTTTTTTATTCTGCCCCATTCTTCAAGTTTTGGGTTACCCATAAGCCTTTCTATCTCTTCTCCTCTTTCTTTAGAGAGAGTTATTCCATGTTTATCAACCACTTTAAGTGCATTCCATTCCGGTGGGTTATGTGAAGCAGTTATAATAATAAGCCCATCGGCCTTTAGTGTTTTCAATGCAAATTCTGAGGTAGGTGCGCTAGCAAAATTAAGATCAATAACTTCGCATCCAACGCTCTGCAACCCACTTATTACAGCATGTTTTAAACATTCGCCAGTTAGTCTTCCGTCTCTTGCAACCAATACCGTTCCTTTTTTGAAAAAAATTCCAATTGCTTGCGCAAGTTCTAATGCTAAGTTTGGCGTAAGTTCGTTAAATTTCCCACGTATTCCATTAGTTCCAAAAAGCACATAATCACCTTTTATCTAATAATCCATTTTCCCTCAAAAATATAAACTGCCTTATCAATCAGATCTTTTGAAAAGCCTAATCTTCTAAGTCCGCCCTCAACTATATCTATTTCGGTCCTATCGAAAGTTTTGATTAAGATTAATACTGCAAAATATATTAAAAGTACAATAGAAAATAATAAGCTAAATACAACTATTTTGATTAATTTGTTGAGTATTAGGATTGCTAGGCTGTCACCGCTAAAAGATGCTTGAACGATTTGATCGACTGTTGGTTTAAATACCATTTTCAGGCCCCACACTAAAACAAGCACAATTAATCCTGCTAAAAATAGTTTCCAGAAATTAAATTCAATTTTAACTTGAAGAATTTTTTTATAATAGTAAACAAATAAGACTGTCGAAATCGAGAGAGCAATAAGTGACGCAATGGCAGCTCCAATTATGCCAAATCTCGGGATCATCATTATATTCAGAACTATGTTGACCACTGCAAGCAAAGAAATTATCCTCATTTGTATGTCTAGCTTACCTAGTGCTGCCATGGTACTATTTAGTGGCATTGTCAATGCCCTTACAAATAATGCAAGTGAAAATATGGATAGAACCAAAGCTCCTTTTTCATAAATCTGACCATACAAAAGCCGCAGAAGCTCTGAAGAGAAAATCACAAATACTATTACCATCGGAATGCAAGCCATTGCAATCCATTTTATTGATAAGTCAGTTATCCTCTTCAATTTTTCCTTATCTTCAAATCCTGCTTCTGAGGCTAATGGAAAAAATATAGTGCCTATGGCTACTGGAAAAACTAATAATAACCCAGCTAAGCCAACTCCAAAAGTGTAAGTTGCAATATCGTTTAATGCATTTTCTCCTAGGAAATACCCAATTAATATTTTATCAGTACTCTCTACAACTACGGTAACTAGTGAAAGTAATATTGACACCAACCCAAACCAAATAACTTCCTTCCCAAATTCAATTTTATTAAATTGTTTCGTATCCTGTACTTCTAATCTTCCATATATTTTACTTACGTAATAAACTGCCGGTATGCAGACAATCAAAAATGATAATATATATGTGATTCCCAAAATTTCAGCATCAACAGTCTGAAGCCAAATTAAAATTCCTAGAAGAATCAATTTAACGATGTGTGGGCTGAACTCTAAAACCTGCGCTTCTTTAATCATCTTTTTTCCTAGTAGGATACCCTTACTTATATCATATATCTCCTGGAAAAATAACCAAAATGCAAGTACTTTTAATGCTGGTTCAACGAGTGGTTGGCCAGCTAAGTTTGCAATCTCTTTTGATAGTATGAATACTACAATTGAAGTAGCAAATGTAAGAAAACCTCCTGTAATATAACTAAATTTTATAAGAAATTTGAGTTTCTTTATCTCTTTTCTTGCGTATAAATATGGCACATATCTATTATTTGCATACAAAAGACCCAAGTCAGTTACTATATATAATATCCCCAGAATGCTAAGTGCTAGGTAATAGACCCCAATCTGTTCTGGTTTTGCAAATCTTGCCAATAGAATAAGATAAACAAACGCAATGAGTTTAATTCCAAACTGTGCTAGGAAACTCCAAAAAGCTCCTTTAGCAATTGTTTTATGTTCATCTGTCATGCGTGACACTTACCAAAATCTATGGAATCCAGTATTAACCTGATCTCTTCTTTTCTTATTGTTTTCTCTGAGTTCAGAGATTCCAAATCTTTCTCTGAAATAAGAAGCCTTTTTCAGAAGTGCATCCCTATCTAATTCACTCGTTGCTACTTCTTCAAAATAAGGGTGCTGGCGCGACGACAATATTCTCAATACCACGCCCTCTTGCGGGGGGATAATGGAAATACGCTCTTCTGTATTGTCCCTGGAGATTCTCACGCCTCTCATAGATGAGAATGCAGCAGATGGATAGCCCATTTTAAACTTAAGCATTTCATCTACTGTGGCAGATAACAACTCTTTGATTGAATTATTCATCAAATGCCTATGCTATATTTTAAGTAATCGGCAGTTGTTTGTTGCACCAATGTGTTTTCATTTAAATATTTCATGTTTTTTTCTTTTTAAAATTAAGCAATTTTTTCG
>JACPAS010000116.1 GCA_016180665.1 Microcaldota archaeon | reverse complement strand
GCTAGTGGGATGCAGCTTTATCATTGCAAATTTTATGGGAATGCGACACCAGTCGCGAAGAAACGAGATAGAAATTGTTCAGTTGGTCGGAGCAGAAAAAACATTTATTTTGGCTATTCCTGGAAAGAAGTTGGATATTAAAGTCAGTAAGACTAATCCAAGACTAGACTTTTTACTTTACCACAGAAAAAAAGGTGGAATAGAAACCCCTAAAGATGGAAAACCGAAATTTTTGATGCTTTCTTTAACTGAGGATGAATATATAGGCGGTGAAGAACTCGCTAAAGCACTTTATGAATGTAAACATTACGGGCTGGATATGCTTATGGCAATTTCCGACCGTGAGAGTAGTGTAACTTATTACATAATTAAGAGGGTGGATCTACCTGGAAGCGATTATGAGTATTTTGAAATTGAATGGGTGCAGCCATAAATTATTTTTGTTTTATTAATAAATGGTTACGGACTCGTAGCTCAGCTTGGATAGAGTGCCGTCCTCCTATTAAGAAAATTTTGGAGATAGACGAGGGTCGTGGGTTCAAAGAACCCTTTTGGTTTATGTTTTCCAACGCCAAAAGTGTTTCATCCCAAAAAACATGAGACATATAAGAACTTGAAACTCATGACTGGGAACTGAAAATCCCACCGGGTCCGTTTGTAAATAAATGAATTTCCTTGCGTTGATTATTATGATTATTGACATTGCTAAACTTCTCCAAAGATCAGTAGAAGAAAATTTAGAAGACAGAATTGGAATTGCATTTTCTGGAGGAATAGACAGTACGTTAATTGCAAAAGTTGCGAAAGAGCATGCAGAAATTTTATTATTCTCTGTTGGAACTAAAGAAAGCCAGGATTTGGAATATGCAGAAAAGATAGCTGCTGAGCTTGGATTGAAACTGCACAAATCTGTTTTAGCTGAGCCAGATATTCTTGAGATTTATAAAAAATGCCAGGAGATAATTCCGGGTGATTTACTCAAAGTGGAATTAATGGTTCCTGTTTATGAAGTTGCAAGAATGGCAAAAGAGAATGGAATCAGTGTAGTTTTATTTGGTTCTGGTTCTGAAGAATTGTTTGTTGGCTATGATCGTTATTATAGATACTTAGAAGAAAGAAAAGATTTAGATGCAATACTAAAGGATGAATTCCATACATTAAAGGATAGAGACATTGCAATGGTTAAGAAAGTTTGTTATAGGATTGGAGTTGAGGCAAAATTTCCTTTTTATAATAGAGAACTGGCTGAATTAGTTTTTTCTATTCCACTAGCTGAAAGAATTGCTGATAAAGAATTGAAGAAGGGCGTACTCAGAGAAGCTGCAAAAATTTTATCTGTTCCGGAGTTAGCAATAAATAGAAGGAAAAAGGCTATGCAGTACGGATCTGGAGTTCATAAGGTTTTAATGAAGAACTTAAAGAAGTGAGTAATCATTTTCCTTTTTCAACTTTATGGGCTGCTATTTCATCTTTAACCAGCTGCTTAAACATCGGCTCCCATTTTTTGCGCGCTTCTTTGAAATCAACACCGCCTTCTTCTGATTCAAGAGAGCTAAGTAGCTTATTAGCTACAGTATTGCATTTGAGGACAAAATCCAGCTCTATTAAAAGTTTGTCTTCTAGTTCCTTACTTGCCGAGTATATATCATAGTATAATTTTCCTTTGAAGAATGCCTGGAGGATATACTGCTCTGGGGAGATACCAGTCTCTTCACTTCTTCTGACTAATGCAGGGGGTATAAATGCAATATCTAAATCTTTTTCCATTTTAGCCAAATCAATCTTGTCAAAATTCCACTGTTGTGCTTCAGGGTTTTTTATAAATTTAGGCTCAATAACACATTGCTCAATTCCTGCACCCCTCTTAAAACGGAATATTTCAACAAACTTCTTCTCATCCTGATCTGTTTCAAATTCATAACCAAGAACACGGTAAACACGTGCGCGTCTTCCAAATCTGATTTTCTTTAAGAATGTGTAACGGTCAGTTGCAAACATACTTGCAGAGGGAATTCCAAAAACCAGCTCGAGTCTGTCTTGGATATCACGCAAAGATTCTGCATGCAGATTGTAGAGAAGGAAAACGCCTGGCTGGGTGTTAAGAAGATTAATAATACCTTGAACTGCTACACGAGAACGGACTTCGTTAATTATTAATGCAGCGTCACCCATTCTTAAAAGTGCATTTGCCATTGAAACTAGATCTAGTTCCTTTGTTACTGATTCTTCACGCTCTGAACTTTGCACACGGGCTGCACCAATATGGACATCATAGCCACAGAAAAATGGCGAGAAAGAGTTATAGTCAATGTATTGAGCATATGTAAAGGGCTCTTCTTTCATTAACCTTAGAGCGCCTTGTAATTCTTCGAAGGTTGCTGGTGGTCTTTGAAGGTGGCAACGCATCATATGCCTCTTAAGGACTACATCAACTATTGGTGAATTTTCATCAAACTTTCTTACACCCTTTTGAGTATAGACGATGTTGTTGAATGCATGCTCAAGCAAATCACGATTATAACGATAGAGCGTATGACAAATACCAAATTTAGTGTGCTCCATGTAAATAGGTGCATTTTCTGAGTCAACGTAGATGTCGGTTATGTGGGTTTTATCTAAAGCAAGATTCTCAAGTGGCGCACCTAATCCAACTGCCCACGCTGCAGCTTCTCTACCCATAGCCAAAGCTTCTTTTTGTGTAATTTGGGTACCCTGAAGAATTGCCTGATCTAAGAAATATTGACGGTATTCTCTGGTTTTTATATCCATTTGGAAAGATTCTTTTATCTGTTCTGTGATTACTCTTTTTAGGAGTTTTTTTAGATCAGCACTTAAATTGTCAATTAGAGGATTTGACTGGATATATAGATGGGCTTCTTCTTCAGGAAGTTCGTATATCTGAACCTGAATATCATATGGAAGAGAGTAGGTCGCTTCTGGACTCTTTACTGGTTTTGCATCTTTGGGAATATCCAATACTATAGAATTTACAAAATAGAGGCTCTTTAAACCAACAAGAGAAAGAAAGGCAGCTCTTATGTCCCCGCTCTTTTTAACCAATGAATAGAAATGCGTTTCTGTGAAACGCTTTAGGATTCCGTTTACCCATGCCCTAAAGGTCTGGTATCCCTTCATGAAAATCTGCTTTTCAGGAATGTCTTCTTTATGTTCTTCTAGTTCACGGGCAGCAATAAGTGGGTTTACGAACATATATTCGTAGAATTTACGAATTTTTTGCCTTCTTGCATCGAATTGCGGGTCCTGCTTTGATCCGTAAACATCTTCTCTTAGTAGAAGAGATTCTACTTGTTTTATAACATTTGCATATTCGGTGAGTACTAAGGCTTTTGATTCATCTAGTTCAATCACTAATTCTTCTTCGTATTTTATTGTTTTGATTTGCGCTTCAATTGTTGCGAGATCCTTAAAATGAAGATTCAGGAATTCCGGAGATGCGAATTCGTAGGGACATTTAGACATGTCCAAAACTGCCCTGGTCCCTTCAAGAACTAAATTACACATAAGCTCTACTACTAATTTATAGTTTTTAAAGATTCTCATTCAAATAGTGGTTATGGGCGATGATAAAGGAGAGATTCATAATGGGTTACACCATATACAGGATAATCTGAAGTTATCAATTACGCTACTTCTATTTTTGTATCTGATTGGCGCATTTGTTTATCATTATATTGAACAATGGTCATTTCTAGATTCAATTTATTTCATGACGGCTACTTTTACTACTGTTGGTTATGGAGATATAATACCTAAAACAGATATTGGAAAATTATTTACCATAGTTATTGCCTGGACTGGGATTTCGGTTGGATTTTATTTGATTTATTCTATTTCAGCTTATAGGGAGAGGAAAATTGATCAGAGAATCATAAAGTTTGCACATAAGAGATATAAGGGATTCATTTGAGCGAGTTATATAATGAACTGTTTTTTAGGAATAGTGGAACAATTAATGAGAAGCAGCAGAAAACGTTGAGGGAAGTAGTAGTTGGAATTGTTGGACTAGGTGGAACTGGCGGATTTGTTCTTGAGAATTTAATTAGAGTTGGAATTGAAAATTTTGTTATTTTTGATTTTGATAGAATTGAGCTGAGTAATTTTAACAGGCAGATCTTAGCAACTTTTGAAAACTTAGATTCACCAAAAGTAAAAGTTGCACAGAAGCATGGGAAAAATATAAACCCAAATATTAAGATAAAAAAATATTCTAAGAGATTTACTTTTAGCGATTGGCAGAAATTAAAAAACTGCAATTTACTTGTTGACTGCTCAGACAATGTTGAAGCTAGGATTAATATTGCGAATGTAGCCAAAAAGTTGAAGATTCCATTCGTATTTTGTTCTGCTGGATTTTCTAGAGGCATGGTTTCTGTTTTTGAGTCTAAAGTGGATTTTGAGAAAGTTATGAATATTCAAAAAAATAGAAAATATTTAACCTGTGAAAGTATTATTTCCACAGTTGCTTCTCTTGCTGGAACACTTGCTTCTGTACAAGCTGTAAACTATTTGATTGGAAAACCTTATGTAAAAGCACCTGAATTCCTGTTTTTTGATATTTTTGGCGAGGAACTAATTTGGAAAAACAGAATTTAGCTATTCATCTTTTTCCATAAATTTTTGGTTTTAACATTTCACTTTTCATATTTTTCACCTTTTTTTGTTTTTAATTTCAAAAATACACAAAAATAAAACAGAAAATTTTAATTCCTTGGAATAACTTATGTGTTCGGCTTAGAAACCGAAAAAGCTAAAGCTAACAAAAGTAGAATATGAGTTTGCTTTAGCTTTCGGATTCATAATTTTATTTATCTGTTTTTATTTAAAAAGATGCGTCACGGAATTATTTCTCTCCAAATGTATGCATGATGAAATGATCCTCTATTTCTGTATCAAAAGGCGGAATAAGCCTCATAAGCTGGGAATAAAACTCTATTGAAAGTCGAAAACCTTTTCTAACTAATGTTGATATATTATCCCTTACATGGTATCTGGAAAGAAGCCCTTTCTCCAAAGCTAGAAGTAGTATGTAGATCGTACCTTTTACATTTAATGAAAATATTTTATTGGCAATATATCTACCAGAAGAGTCGTCTAATAGTATAAGTTTGGCATTTAGCTCTCTTGCTAGAGATATTGCGCCCAATTCTCCTTT
>JACPAS010000109.1 GCA_016180665.1 Microcaldota archaeon | reverse complement strand
CCTTTTTTTTTAATTTTTGCAAATTCAAATGTCCTTCTTATGTTAAATCTTCTGTGTCTGAACTGAACTACTATTCCTGCAAGCGCATCAAGCATCTCGGATGGAATATTAATGGGCGGGTTAGTTAATCTGGAAATCGTCTGCTCTGCGTTATCTGCATGTAACGTTGCATAAACGGAATGACCTGTGTGCATTGCTTCAAATAAAATTTCAGCTTCTCTTTGCCTTCTTATTTCCCCAACTAAAATTCTATCTGGCCTTTGCCTAAGCGCATTAACCATAAGATCCAGCATTGTAACTTCACCCTTTCCTTCTGGATTTGCCTCTCTAGTTACCATTGGAAGCCAATGCAGGAAAGAAGGTAGTGTAAGCTCCCGTGTGTCTTCTATACTTATTATACGTTGATTTGCAGGAATTAGGCCAGCCATGGCATTTAGAAACGATGTTTTGCCGCTTCCAGTGCCACCAGAAACAATCAATGAAAGTTCATTTTGAATTGAAAGCCATATCAGGGCTGCGACCTCTGAAGAAATTGTCTGGGATTTTATAAAATTAGTTATGGTCCAAGGGTTTCTCGAGAATTTACGTATAGTTATTGTATTTCCAAAATGGGATATAGGGAATAACGTCGAATTCACACGATCTCCAGTAGGTAAACGTGCATCAAGCATTGGGTTTAATGTATTTATTTGCCTGCCTATTTTTCGTGCAATCATTGAAGCGTAGTCGTAGATTAGCTCTTCGCTTTTTACGCGTAAATTTGTTTTACACCAACCGTATTTTTTATGATAGACCCAAATCGCATCTGCAGAATTATTTACTGCGACTTCTTCTAGTTGCTCATCTGCCAAAACACTTTCTAGCTCACCTAAACCAAGGGTATTTTGAAGCAGGAAAACTGCGAGAATCCGTTTTTTATCTGAGGGTAATTGCTGGAATTCGCGATCTAAAACCCTGTAGGCACCTTCTAAAAATTTGGACTTCACTTCTTCAAACTTTTTGGGATCAAGTATTTCACTGATGTCGAGTTTTACCTCTGCAACTAATTCTGCCCTGAGTTTGGTTTCCAAAATTAATTTAGTACCGACTGCTATACCGGGAATAGTAATTTCATAAAGCGGAACAAAGTCATCTCTCTTCAAAAGTCTGACGTTTACAGTTATCCCTTCATTAGAAAACGAATAAGAGTTCAGCACAGAGATTTTCTTTGACTTCGGAATTTCTTGCACTTCAATCTTTTCAGGAGTAGTTTCTTCTGATTTTACACTCTCGCTAATCTCTAAATCTTCTTTTGTTTCCTCATCTTTTTTTGGCATATGCACACCTACAATATATACTAACTTTGTTCCCATAATTTTTTAATTAAATCTCTGAGTTCTTCGCGCTTTCTGTCGAACTCTATTCTCTCCTTATCAGTTAGTGTAAGTTGTGTTCTGAGTTCTTCGCGCTTCTGATCTATTTGTTCTCCTGGAACATGACTGCCTGCTCTTAACTCCAAAATTTTTGCTTCTTTTGAAAGTAAATTAATTTTTCTCGCAAGAGAATCTGCATTTACTGAGAGGCCTCCCAATGAACCAGCCACCTCGTCCAAAATTCTTTTCTTTTCTACTATGCTATTCATGGACTCAATTAGCTGCTGGAAAGATTTTTGGTCAGATTTTAATTTTAGTTTCTCAAAACTTTTATCAATAGAATCTCCTAAAACATTTGTTTCCTCGGACAATTTTTTGTAGTCTTTGGAGAGATTGTCGAATTCAGCAGTGTATTGTTCTATTGATTGGAGGGCTTTCTCTTTTATTTTTTGAAATGTTGAGTACGTGGCACTTTCTTCTTCAATTGCATTAATGAGGTCCTCAACTTCTACTTCCAAACCGGCCTTTCGATTTTCCAGGTCTTGCCTCAGAGATTTTAATTGGTTTAGAACATAACCTGGGTCCCCTGTTTGGGAGATACCTGTTTCAAGAGCTTTTAATCTCCCCTCCAGTAGACTTAATTTCTTTAATACTTCTTCCTTATTCGGAATGGTAACTGCAGAACCTTTTGTAGATGCCATTGTAGCATCTGCACTTTCTAAAAATTCTAAATCATTCTTTATTTTTTCACTTATGAGACTACTTCTGACTTTTATCTGTTCAATTGTATCATAAAGAGATTCTATTTCGTCCTTAAATGCTACCAGCCGACTCTGACGTTCTTCAACAGATTTATCTATTTCCTTAAAGGTCTCAACATTCTGAGTTACAGTTTTGAGTGCATCTTTTAACTTCCATAATTCAGAGCTAAGATCACTTACTTCTTTTTTGAATGAATCTGGCTTTTGAGGAGTGCCCTTGACTGCTTTTTCGATTTTCTTGTCTAATTCTGCCAATTGGGTTTTAAGATCATCAACATAAGATTTTATTTTGGGCATTTCCTCGAATTTCTTTTTAGCAGGGGCGGCTTTTGTTCCTAAATCTTTTTTAATATCAGTAAGTTCTGATTTTAATGTTTTGAGATCCTCCCCTATACTTCCGGCTTTTGCCCTTAGTTCATCCATTTTCTGAAGATTATCTGTGAATTTCTCTCCAACTGAGCCTTTCATTGATTTTAATTGCTTAAGATCTGCTTCAATTTCATTCATCTTCGGTTTGATTTTATTGTATGCCTCATCGAATCCCTTCTTTAGATCAATAACTTCTTCAAATCTTGGACGAAGGTGGGTTTCTAATCCAGAAATTTCCTGCTGCACTGTTTGCTTCTGTTCATAGAAAGACTCCCTTTCTTTTTTAACTTCTTCAGGTTTGGGAGTAACCCATTCTAGATAAACTTTAGTGAGATGATACTCTAATTTGATTATTCCTTCATCTTCCAGAATATGGGACCACTCTTCTATTGTAGAGGCATCAATATTCAAAAGCTGTGCCGCTATTGGCAATTCAATTTTTTGTTTTTCCCGTATTAATTTGACCAATGCATCTACGCCAGTTGTAACAAGAAGCTCATCGAATTGCATGTTAGTATAAAAGCCTCCATTATTTATAAATCTTACAATAGACAAACGCAAGGGGGAAGCGTCCCCCTCTCATTTTTCCTTGATTTCTGATCTCCCCCTTGAATAATTATTGAGGGATGATGACTCCATTATTTATAAATCTTATAATGGTTAATAGTTAAAATTGCACTAGACGTACCATTAATTTACAGTGATACTTATGGAAAAAGGTATAGATTACAAAATAACCAAAATAGAAAAGGGCCCACTTCAGAGATTCAAGAATCAAAATCTTTTAATAAAAAAATTTGGGGAAGTCGGCCTGCAGGTGTATAAGACAATTACAGGTAAACGAACAGCAGAACAACTAAGAGCGGATTTGGATATTGATCCTGAGACCTTTGCACAAGTGCTTTCTTATATGGAAGAAGCAGGTATGGTTGAGTTAGCGCCTCTCGAAACTGAAATCAGTAGCGAAGAGGTTAAAGAAGAAGCAAAAGAAGTACGAAGAGAAAAAGCTAGAGAAGAAGAGAAGGAAGAATTACCTCAGATTGAGGAAGAAAAGGAGGAGTTTGAGAAACCTGTTGAGGAGGACATAGAAATAAAACCAATCGAACAGGACATAGAACCTATTTCTGAAGAGGAAACTGCTGAAAAGGAAGAAGAGAAGGAAGAGTTACCTCCGATTGAGGAAGAAAAAGAATCGGCTGAAGAAACAAAGATAGAATTCGAAAAGGAGGAAGAAATTAAGCCAATAGGGGAAGAGGAAGCTGGGGAAGAAACTCTTACACAACCTGAAGAAGAGGCACCAGTGGAAGAGAAAGCCGAGGGGGAGTATAAAGAGGAAGAAATAGCGCCTGTCACTGAGGAGGAAGAAAATGACGTAGAAGAACTCACACCAGTTGAAAAAATAATTAAAAATAAGTATGGGGAAGTTGGAATAAAGGTTTATAATCTAATAGACGGACAGAAAACTGCTGAAGAGATAATGAAAGAGACCGGTCTAACTGAATCAAAACTAGTTGAGATATTAGACTTCATGGATGAAGAAGGAATAATTAAGCTTGAATATCCTGGAGAGAAGAAGGGAAAAACAAGCGAGGTACCAACGGAAGAGAAGGTTGAAAGTCAGGAGTTTAAACCAATCGTAGAAGAAGATGCAATGCCAGAAAGAGAAAGTTTTCTAAGAGAAAAAAGTATAGAACCAATAGAAATTCCGATAAAAACTCCTGAAGATATTGTAAAATCAGTTTATCTAAAAACAAATACTCTCCTGAAATTTGGAGATAAAGGAAGCAAAATATTGGAATTAATAGATGGGAAAAAAGATGTTATAGAGATTGCACTAAAAACTAATAGCGCACTCTATGAAGTTGCTACTGTAGTTAATTTCCTTTTGGAAGGGAAAGGGATAATGCTTACACCTTTAACCCGTACAGATATCAGAAAAAAATATGGAGATGAGGGTTACGCAGTTTATAAGAAATATGGTAAACACGGATTGATGTTATATGAACTTGTTGGTCATGATATGCGAATCGGGGAGATGGCAAAAAGAGTTTATAAGGACCCAAAAAACAACGTAGATAAGATAGTTGACATGTTTCTCTTTATTCACCAGATTTTGAAAATAGATCTGCCAGTAGATAAGGAGCTTTTGTACAAAGAGCTACAAAATATTTAAATAGATTGAGTTTTTAATAACTATAAGTCTCTAACTAAGAGAACAAATGTTTAGCAGAGAATTGCGTTAGTAACAAACTATGAGGTGAAATGAATGGAAGAGAAAAAAGACGATTCGACAGTCTTTATTGGCAAGAAGGGAGTTATGGGTTACGTTTTGGCTGTTGTTACCCAGTTTAATAATGGATCAAAAGAAGTAACTTTGAAGGCTAGGGGAAAATTAATTTCAAGAGCTGTTGATGTAGCGGAGATAGTAAAAAACAGATTTATACCAGATGTTAAGATACAAAATATTAATATCAAGACTGAGGAGCTAATGTCAGAAGATGGCTCAAAAAACAAAGTTTCTGCTATTGAGATAGCCTTACAGAAATAACTTTTATTTTTTATTTATATTTTAATAGGGGAATATATGTCTCTTTTATTAGATAAGAAGGGAGTTACGATAGCCATCTTAATGGGGCTTATCATACTAATTTTTTCTAATATACGCTATCTAGTTGCTATGTTAGTATTTCTTTTTTTAGCAGTTATTGCTACTAAATATAGGCATGAAAAGAAAAAAAGTATGGGGATATACGAACATGAACGTGGCTGGATAAATGTATTATCTAATGGGGTAGTACCAACTTTTCTGGCAATATTAAGTCCACAAATAGGGGGCATTCCATACTTATGCTCAATAGCTGCTATAACTGCAGATAAATTTGGTTCTGAACTTGGAGTTCTTGGAGGGGAACCAGTTTCTCTGGAAAATTTCAAAAAGGTAAAGCAAGGAACAAGCGGAGCGATTAGTATAACTGGTTTAATCCTATCAATAGCAGGTGCATTATTTATAGGGGTTACTGCAATATTAATATTCAACATAACTCCCACAAAAGCATTAATTATAGCAACTGCTGGCTTTGTGGGCAGTTTAGTTGATAGTTTGTTTGGAGTATTAGAAGAAAAAGGTATTGGAACGAAAGGTACGACAAATTTAATATGCTCTATTACTGGTGGACTAGTAGGATATTTAATCGCGTAATTGGTGACAAAATATGAAAGCATTTGTATTGTGTGGTGGCGAAGGCACGAGGTTAAGGCCGTATACCTATAAAACACCAAAACCTATGCTGAAAGTTGGTGGAAAACCAATCTTACAGTTCGTAATTGAGAATCTTAGGGCAAATGGGATAACTGATATAGTAATGACTGTTGGATATCTAAGGAATCAGATAACTGATTACTTTGGCAATGGTTCAAAATTTGGAGTGAATATTAAATATGCAGAAGAGACCTCACCAAAAAATACTGCTGGTTCTATCCTTGATTTCAAAGGAAAAGTAAAAGAAACATTTGTAGTAACAATGGGGGACCACATCGCAGAGATAGATTTTAGAAAAATGATTGAACTTCATAAGAAAAAGAAAAATATCGCAACAATTGCACTAAAAAAACACAGAACAAAAATTGAGTATGGAGTTGTTGAGCTTAATGATAATGAGGTAAATAACTTTGTTGAAAAGCCAGTTTTTGAAAATTTTATAAATACTGCTATTTATATTTTTGAACCGAAGATATTCGATTACATAATGGAAAGGGAAGATTTTGCAAAAGATGTTTTTCCAAGGTTGCTGAAAAGCGGCCAGAAGATAACTGCTTACAAGTTTGATGGACACTGGTTTGACATAGGGAGAGTATCAGAATACGACAAGATAAAGGATCTGAAGAGTGTAAGCTTAAACAGTATTGCTGAATTACTCGAAACGAAATAGAAAACTAAAACTTAAAACTACTAGTTATAAAAACAGCGACTACGAACGTGGAAATTAGTATTTGTAGTGTTAGGAGCACCATAGTTAATCTACTTTCAGATACGCCATTAAATAATTTCATGATTAACTGGCACAGACCGCGTACTCTTCCGCTAACAGGATAAAGTTTTCCATCTCTAAATTCACCCCACCATTCCTTACTTGGAAAATGATTTTTTAGTTTTATGAAGAAGTCAAGAACATAAAGGGAAAGCAACAGTGCTCCTGCAGTTTCCATATTTCCTATTATAACTCCTGCTGCTAGAACAGCTCCGATTGTTAAGTTGCCTATATCCCCTGGAAATATTTTTGCTGGGAATAGGTTATGTGGAAGAAATCCAAGAAGAGCACCGATCATTGGGAGAAAAAGAACTACCATTTCTGTCTTGGCAAAAAATAATGCAAGAACAGTCATGGAAATGAAAATTACTGTGCCCATCCCGGATTCTAAACCATTAAAACCAGCAAGCATATTAGTAAGATTAGAAGCAACTGCAACACCAATTGGAATTAGAATAAAAATGTAGATGGGGCCTAGATCTAAAGGCCCGTAGAATGGGATTATAAGTTCTGTACTCCCTGCTGCTGAAACTGCTACAAGAGGTACTGCAGCAAACAATGGTAAGAATGCCTTAACATATTGTGGAATATCAAGTAAATCATCTATAATTCCTATAAAAGCTATTGAATGAATCGTTATTAATGCCGCTAGAACATTTACCAAATTAAAAGAAAAGTCAGAGAACGAATTTAAAAATACTGCTAATAGGATGCCTCCTGTAAAACCAGCAACAACAGCTATTCCACCCATCTCTGCAACTTCTTGTTTATCTGGTTTATTCACATCCTTGCCAGTCAGACCAAAACGCTTTAATCTTGGAATCAACAGTGAAGTAAATGTATAAGTAATAACAAAAGAAACGACTAGTATAAGTACTAACTCCTGAATCACTCTGACACCTTTAATATTTTTACATTTCCATTTTTATAAACAGCAATGTATTTTGAAATAATATTACTTAATAGACTATCTTCAATTCCTTCCATATCTATAATCAAATTGTTTTGATCAGATATTTGGAGATTACTGTCTAATAGTTTTAGTTTTGTAAAGGGTATTTCTCTCAGTACCTGAAATGTATTTTCTCCAGAAGAAACAACCAGCTTAGCATTCCCGTTTATAGCTCCGCTGTTTGAAATTGGAACTAGTAGAAGGTATGGGGAATTTAGAAATACTGCCTGACGAGAACCTGAAGATTCATCAAACTGTAAGAACCTAAATACAATTGGCTGAGAGGCGAAGGTTGAGAATAAAGAGTCAGAAGATAAAAGCAGATAACCAAAAGAAGCTTTTTTATCTGATAATAGAAATTGGGAAGTGATTATCTGGGGATTTTTACCTGTATAAAATACAAATGACTGGCTTTCTGATAATGACGCAACTGAATATCCTTTTGCTTTAATTTCTAAAAGTGTTTCTATTTCGGCTTGTGTTGGTGCTTTCGAGGTTGAAGCTGCACTATCTAAATTTAGAATTATATAGGAGAACCCGGTTAACATTAAGAACAAGAAGAAGAATTTACTAAATGATTTAAAATTGAAACTATATAGTGAAGATACCAGGTATAATACTAAGATGACTGATCCACCAATTATGAGAATATTCAGCGGGTCTGAAAATCCTGCATTGAATAGTAAATAAAATGATAGTAATAGAATAATGAGGAACCAGACAACATTTTTCAGTTCATCCAGATATTTTGTTTCACGGATCGTGGAAAAAGTCAGTAGAACTAATGCAAGAGGCGTATTAACAGTACTCAGTATTATGCCTAAAACAGTTATTATAAGCTCATTGCTAACTGTATTAGTGGCCAAAAATCTGCCTACAACTAAAAATGAAAGAGGAAGTATAAAACCTGCTTCCTTTATTTTCTCCAAATCAAATGATCCATAAGGATAGGATATGTATAAACCAAGTGCAATTGGAAGTATTGCAATATATTTTAGATTCGTATTTTCGTATTTGGAGAAGAGAAATATTGAAAGAGAAAATAGAATTAATGGCAGAAATTCTCCTGGAGTCTCGAAATTGACTACATTGTTTATTATATAGGGAGATAGTAAAAAAAGAACAACTACTGAAAGATTAATTATGTTTTTATCCTCTACTGATAACCATACGAGAACAGCGGAAATAAATGCAGATAAAATAACAAGAATTTTTATTGTAGATAGGTCTAATGAAGAAAGATAGGACCCCTTGCTCAATAAATCAGCATAGCCTTTTTCAGAAAGACCGTATGGAGCGTATGCTAGAAAAAATGAAAGTACTAATAGCAGAAATAAACCAATATACAAAAGGTTCTTTTTGTCCATTATTTACTACCTCTTACTTTCTCCAGAGTTTGTTTAGCAAAATCTAGTGAGAAGTTTTTATTTTCTCCTAGGACCTCAGTAACCGAGTCTATTTCTTCTGGAGTTGAAGCACCTGCTAGAACGGCTATATTTTTTGCGTGCAGTTTCATATGGCCTTTCTGAATTCCGGTTGTTGATAGCGCCAGTAAAGCTGCAAAATTATTAGCCAATCCGACGCATGCCATAGCCATTGCAAGTTCTCTTGCTGATTTAACGCCAAGAATTTTAAGTGCAATTTTTGAGAGGGGATTTGTGTTAATAGCTCCACCAATTGTGCCTACTGGAAGAGGAAGTTCTATTGAGCCTACTAAATCCCCTTCTTTATTTTTCTCATAATGAGTTAGTGGTTTGTATCCATTTAGTGATGCGTAAGAATGCGCACCAGCTTCTACTGCCCTCCAGTCGTTACCCGTAGCAATACCAACTGCATCTATTCCGTTCATTATTCCTTTATTGTGAGTTGAGCATCGGAAAATGTCTGAGGCTGCAAGGGCGTATCCGTCCAAAACACCTTCCACCCCATCTTCTCCAATAAGTTCTTTTTTCCATATTACCTTGGCGCGGACTTTTCTTTTTACTGCCAGATTTGAGAGAATACGAAGGCGAATTGTTCCTCCAATAAATTGAATTATCGAAGGGGCAACACCTTCCAGAATTGTGTTTATGGTATTTGCACCCATTGCATCTCTTACATCAACATCGAATTCAACAAGAAATATTTTTCCTCGAATTGATTCTAGAACTCGTGCATTTAATGCCTTTATTCCACCTCCAAATTTTTCAATTTGAACTGCATAAGTCTTTGCAATTTGGAGTATTTCAGCTTTTTTTTCCTCAAACATCTTCTTTGCATTTTCTGTATCTTTTATCCCCATAATTTGTATTTGGCCAATCATTACTGGTTCATCTGCATCTGAAGTAAAACCTGCTGGAAGAGAAAGTTTTGCTGCTTTGCACGCTGCAGCTACTACGGACGGTTCTTCTAAAACCATTGGAATAAGGTATTCTTTGCCGTTAATAACAAAATTATTTGCCAGGGCGAATGGGAGATGAAACGTAGAAACTACATTTTCTATCATGCGGTCTGCTGTTGAAATGCTTAAAGCTCCAGTATTTTTTAGGATTTCAACCTCTTCTTTGGAAAGAGAATATTTCTTCTTAATGAGATTTAACCTTTCCTCTGCATTAAGTTTATAGAAACCAGAAAGATTAGTCATATAATAAACCTTACTCAATTAGTATTAGTAAAAGATTATAAATTATATACAGAATCAAGCTTTTCAAAAGCCTCATTTATTTTTCCAAATGCTGGAGTAGTTTGCCTGTTGTAGAAATCTCTGAAGACCTCGTTCATCTGTTTCCATTCCCCATCTCCCAAATAGTATTGCCCTTTTTTTCTCGTTATGAAGCCACCGTCTTTTAATTTTAGAAGGTGATAATAAACTGCCTTTTCGGTTGATTTTTTACCTCCAAATTCAGTTATTTTATCCATTATTTGTTTTGTGGTTGGAGCCTCTTTTTTTATGTGAAAATAAAACAAAACTTCCAAAATATCTAATAAAAGTCTTCTGCTTTCATTAGGTGATATTAGTCCCATTGATAAAGCAAGCCACCTTATGAGTGATTTTCTTGTTAGCTTGACCTCTTCAGGTAGAGCCAATTCACGTATAGTAATTTCTGATTTAACTAGCTTTGATTCAGGAATCATCAACTTGATTAAGAACTCTAAATTAAAAAAGCTTATTAATGTGAATCACGTAGTTAACCTGATTTTCATGGTTAACCTTACTCTTCGTACGCATCCGCCAGTATTATTTTCTTATTCACCGAACCACATTGAGATTATAATAAGGGTAGAGAACGACTCTGATAATCACTATTGGACAGAAGCAGATATTATTGTTCCTGAAAAGCTTTCTCTTAGCCCTGACAACACATTGAAGAAAGGCAGGGTAAGAATTGGAATAGTTGAGAAAAAGCAGTATATGGAAAAGTCAGTAAAAGTATATGGAAATACTTACAGTAATCCCCAGATTTATCGATGTAAAGTAGTTGGATACTACTATAATAAAGATGGAGTAATTGATGCAAGAGTTGAGAAGCCAATAGACATCAGGTGTGAGATAAAAAAGTCTAATACTATGTAGATCAGATTTGATTAAAATAATTTTAATTCCCTATCCGCAATTAAGTGAGATAAATAACCAATAAAACCAGCTATTGCAAAATTTAAACTAATTAGAAAATAGATTAATGCAGCATATACTAAAGTAAAAAGTATTGAATGCGTAACTCCCCTATGTTTTGGTTTTAGAATTGTAAAAAATAAAAAATAAAGTCCGATCAAAGCGAAAAAAAGTATTATTGAATTATTTACAAACGCAATAATTATTGCAAAGATAATTATTACGCCATCAAGAATTTCTTTTCCCTTACTCATCTTATGATCCAAATCCGGCAATAACGCACTAAAACCTGCAAACAAGACTAATGGAAGAAGCTGAATAATATTTGTGACTTGAAAAAAATAGATAAATGTTATTAAGGTCAAAAGAATTCCTATTGTTGCATGAGATTTCCAATCCATGATTAATCTTTAACAGAAAGGTTTTCAAAAGAAACTGTAGCGATGGTTATGTTGTTATTTTTAACTAGTTCATGCAAATCCGTTCCATTCTCAACTATTCCAAAATCACCGCTTAACCAGTAGTATGGCACATTAGATGGGTCCGTTCTCTTCTCAACCACTGCCTTAAATCTTTTTTTCTGAAGTTTATTACAAAATACTATTTTTGAGTTTGCAGGGTCTGGAGGGATATTTACACTATATACTAGGTCTTGCCTATGCCTGTCTTTTAAGAGATTAATGACCTCTATTATTCTTTTTTCAATCATCTCCCTATTGCCCCAAATATGCTTATCCTTCCATTGATCTCTTGGCCTGAAAAGAGAGAAAGCAATTGACTGGACGCCTTGTAAAGCAGCTTCCCAACAAGCTCCAATAGTTCCAGAGCCGATTATGGCTTCTAAAGAAGAATTATCCCCAAAATTTATTCCTGAGAAAACTAGATCTGGTTTTTTGAATTCACCAGAGTGAATGGCGAATAAAACGCAATCAGCTGGAGTTCCGTTTATTTCATACAATGATTCTGCTCTTTTGTGAAGCCTTAAAGGCTTGTGAAGG
>JACPAS010000127.1:2506-3260 GCA_016180665.1 Microcaldota archaeon | reverse complement strand
CTTTCTAGAAGGTTTATTTGCCAGCCAACTTAACGATAGGTTTAAATTAGGGTGTTTTCTAATAATATTACTTTTACACAGTAGGGTTTCTACTTTTGAGTAGTCTATTGGCGTTATGCTTCGTGAGATTTTAATTTCTACGAATTGTAAAAGAATAAGTAAATAAGTGGTATAAATGGACGATAGAGGAGACAGAAAAATGTATGATGTAACCTGTTCTGATTGTGGATCAGCCACACAGGTACCTTTCGAACCAAAGGAAGGAAGACCTGTATATTGCAGAGCTTGTTATGGTAAACACAAAAAGAGATTCTAATCATATTAATTAATTAGTATGACGAGTCGTTTAAATTTTTGGTTTTTTTCTTTTTTGATTTTTTCTAATTTTTATTATATTTGTTAATCCAAATTGTTATAAATATTTCTAATTAATGTATTTTATATGAATCAACAGTTTAGAATGAGGGCTAAATTTCCAGAGTTCAAAGAGGCACTTAGTGGACTATCTTTAGATGATCCAAAAGTTAGAAGATTTAATGAGTTTTCTAGAATATTTGATAGAGACGCAGTTAACTCAAGATTTGGTGTTGAGCTTCGTGCTGATGCAAAACAAGGTGAAGAGTTAAGACTTGCAGGTGCTATTGGAGATGACGCTATAAACCTTGACCTGCTTACTGAACCAGTTCTTTCAAGACTTAGTAGAATTAGTATTAGAATTAGTGGATATAGCTCTGCTGCAACCTATTTTTTTAGA
>JACPAS010000127.1:0-2483 GCA_016180665.1 Microcaldota archaeon | reverse complement strand
TTTAGAGAAGTTCCTGGAGGACCTTATCATCAAAGTATTGTTGATTGCGAAGGCTGCAGGTTTAGTCTAGGCCATCAGTGGAGTGAAAGATTTCAGGATCTAGGGTTCGCAACTGTATTATTTTCCAATGACCGGATTGGAGAATTACCCCTAATAATCAGGCCTTCATTAGATCGAAATGACTCTTATGTTGAATCTACTGTTAGAGCTGGAGGTATTGGACCTGCTATGGCACATGCCATTAGGGAAACAGGTAAATTGAATATAGCAAAAGCGCTGGTACTCTTGCACCCTTATTATAAAGGTCACAATACATCGGAAGAATTTGAGGTCAAGGTTCTCAGATTTGCGTATTTCTTAGATCAAATTGGATTAAAATATGGAATTGAAGATGTTGCTGGTTTTGCACTGCTTTTTGCAAGAATGAATTCAGAATATAGGGCTACTTTGAGAGATATCATTACTGATAGCCGCATGTTAGAACTTGCAAGAGAAGAAATAAAATGGATCTCAAAATATATGGCAGTCCTTATAGAAACTATGCCAATAGATCAACTTTATTTTTTTAATTTTGAGTTATCCCCAAGAAATACATTACAGGAAAGATTTGATAGAGTTATAGAGTTAGTAAGAACTTATGCTAAAGTAAATGGACTACTAAAAGGTGAACAAACAGATTCAGTTCTAGGTCTTGACACTGGAGAAACAAAAGGTCAATAGATGCGTTCTTCTGGCTTAAATTTAGTAATTACTACTGGACGATAGGTCGTTCCATTTTTAGAATAGAGGATATGTTTTAACCAGTTTTTATCATCTCTTTTTGGAAAATCAGTTCTAAAATGTGAGCCGCGGCTTTCTTTCCTAGCTAAGGCAGAAGTTGTAATAGCTTCAGCAACAGAAAGCATAAAGCCAAGCTCAACTGCCTCTGGAATCTGGTAATTAAACACCCTACTTCTATCAGCAAGTGAAATTAAGCTATATTTTGATTTTAATTTTTTTATTTTATCTATTGCAAATTTTAGATCCATCTCATTTCTAAAAATTCCAACGTATTTGTCCATTGTTGAACGTAATTCATTAGTAAGTGATAACACGTCCTCGCCTTTTTTTCTTTCAAGCAACACTTCAAGTTTCTCCTGTTGTTTATTATCCTATTTAATTGGAACTAATTTCGATTTTTTTGCAAACTTAGCTGCATTTTTACCTGCAATCCTTCCAAAAACTAACGTCTCAAGAAGAGAATTTCCACCAAGACGATTGGCTCCATGAACGGAAATGCATGCACATTCACCAGCAGCGTACAGACCCTGAATTTGAGTTTCTGTTTTTGAGTTGGTTTCAATTCCACCCATCGTATAATGTTGGCCTGGTTGAATTGGGATTGGCTCGCGAACCATATCTTTGCCGGTTAGATTAAGCGCGTTTCTTCTCATGTCTGGTAATTTTGAATAGATTTTCTCTTCTCCCAGGTGCCTGAAGTCTAAATATAAATATTCATTTTCTGCTCCACGGCCTTCATTGATTTCGGTTTGAATGGCACGTGCTACTATATCCCTTGACGCCAATTCAAGTTTTGTTGGAGCGTATTTCTGCATGAAACGTTCGTTTTTTGAGTTAATCAAATAAGCCCCCTCGCCCCTAGATGCTTCGCTCATAAGTTTGTTAGACGGAACTAAAGTTGTTGGATGGAATTGAATCATTTCCATATCCATCAATGGCAATCCAACTTCAAAAGCCAGTCCCATTCCATCCCCTTTATTATCCGGGTTGGTTGTTTTTTTGTAAATTGCTCCTGCGCCACCAGTAGCAACCACTAACGATTTACAATTAACTGTAAGCGTTCTGGTTGAGGAAAGATCAAGAACCACCACACCAACAATTTTATTGTCTTTAATGACCAGAGAAAGGGTCATAAATTCATTGTAAATTTTTATTGAATTGGCTAAAGCTTGTTCGTAAACTGAATGGAGAAGGGAATGACCGGTTCGGTCTGCTGAATAACACGTTCGGAAAAAACTCTGTGCGCCAAAAGGCCTTTGAGCTATTTTACCATCTGAAGTTTTTGAAAAGTTTGTTCCGAATGAAATTAATTCTTTAATTACCCGAGGAGCATCAGAAGTTAAAATCTCTATTGCATCCTGATCTCCTAAATAATCACTTCCTTTTACCGTATCAAAAAAATGAGATTCCCAATTATCTTTTGAATCAATTGCTGCATTTATTCCACCTTGTGCTTCTTTAGAATGAGAATCGTTTGGATATTTTTTAGTGAATACTGCAACTGAAGCTCCGGATTTTTTTGCTTCTAATGCAGCTCTTAAGCCAGCCAAGCCTGCACCAATAACTACTACATCATATGACAGCATAAACTTTCCTTTGATGGTTTTTAAAGTTCTCAGAACTCAAGATCTTCATCATTAAAGTCAGAATAATCAAGTCATCATTAAACGAATGGAAAAATAGAAAGAAAAATATAAAAAAGA
>JACPAS010000129.1 GCA_016180665.1 Microcaldota archaeon | reverse complement strand
CTCATCGAATGTTTTGGAGGTTGAATCTAGACTGGTTGAACTTTCTATAAACTCTTGCCCTGCATCTGAAAGTTGAACTCCAGAATCTGATAAGGAAGAGAGTAATCCACCTAAACTTTGGACAGAATCTCCTAAATTCTGGATTGTGGAACCAGTATCCTCTAAACCTAGTTTTAAAGAATCAACTGAAGTTTTTAAACCAGAAATTGTTTTATTTGTATTATCAAGTTCAGCTTCCCCATTCTCCAATATTTCTATCACATTGTCAAAACTGCCTGAAACATAATTTATCTGAGTAGTTACCTGATTCTCGACAGCATCTAAAGCTCCAAAGAAGATGAAGGTCGCAACTGCAACAAGAAGAATACCAAAAATACCAAGGCCTATTGAAAAATAAGCAATTGGTTTTTTCAATGATTTTAATGTTTCTGATCTCATAATACCAAACCAGCTGAATTTAACCTAATTTTATTCCATCTACTCTTATGTGTGGGCCGCCATCACTAACTGGTGCACTTTGCCCAAATTTTCCGCAAATACCAGGACTTGTTCCAAAGTCTTTTCCAACTAGTTCAACGTTATTGAGTGCCTCCAGGATGTTTCCGCTCAACGCTGTATCGCGAATTATGGCACCAATCTCCCCATTTTTGATTTCATAAGCTTCTTCTGCCTTAAACATAAATCCGCCTGAAAAGATATCCACGCTGCCACCGCGCATTCCCTTCAAGTAATAACCTTCTTTAATTTCCATAACTTCTTCTATTGATGCGTCGTGAGGCTGGAAATATGTGTTTGCCATACGAACAATTGGAAAAGAACCAAAGTCTTCCGCCCGGCAGTGGCCGTTAAATTTTAGATTAAGCCGTTTGCCAGTTTCTTTAGAGTTTAGGTAGGATTTTAGAACACCGTTTTGGACAAGGGTCGCAGCTTTCGCCTCCACGCCTTCATCATCATAAACATAAAAGCCAAAATCCTTTGCAGATGGATCATCTATTATTGTTACCAGTTCGTTCCCTATCTTAGTATCTAATTTACCTGCAAGGATTGATTCCCGCTCTATGATTGAATCAGCCTCCGTAGCATGCCCAAGTGCTTCGTGACTAAAAACCCCTGTAAGTTCAGGATCAATTACTATTTTGAACTTGCCCTTTGGAGGGGACTTTGCACCAAGTAAACGGTGCGCCTGCTCAGAAGCTTCTTCTGCAACAAGCTCAAAATTAATCTTCTTATAAGTATCTGTTGAGGCTGCTCTTTCATGCCCTCTTTGAAGTATGCTATTTTCTCTAACAGTTGCACTTGCAGAAAGATAAATATGGACCTGCTGTTGATAAATTTCGCTACCATAAGAACTATAAAATTCTTTATGTGTATCGAATTCACTTAAATTTATTATTTTGTTTTTTAATTTGTCTGATTTCATCTCTTTTACGGAATTCAAAACCCATTTTGTTTTCTCTTCTATTGAATGGTTGTGAATATCTGTTTGAATATTGACCGTTGCTTTTATTGGGCTTGACTCTGGAAGAGACACTGAACCATTATTTAATTTGGCGATTCTTTGAGCCCTTTTTAATAGAGAATTAAGGTCACTTAAATCATTACTTGATGAAAACCCCCATGATCCTTTTTCTAGAACACGTGCAGAGATACCGGTTAAGGTTCCAGAGCTTACACTTAGTTCATTATCATTCAATTTTATAGTATTGGAAGTTCTTTTTTCTACTCGAATCTCAGCATAATTATAATCAGAAATAAGAGAAAGAATGTCCATAGTAATCAGTAGGTTATGTTAGATTATAAATAATTGCATCATAGTATAGTTAGAAGTTTATCTGCTGCAGCACGTAGTTCTTTTTTCTGGTCTCTCTGTCTAACTAGGCCACATAGAATGAATGTCTTAATCGGGATCATAACAAAATAAAGTCCATCGAAAGTTGCTTCCAGCTCTTTCTGCTCTTCTTCTATTTCTTTAAACATTGCATCTGAAACATTTACCAAAGACGCAATAACATTAGGAGTTACTTCATCCATCGAAATGCTTGAGCGGACTAAAACACCGTCTTTTCGGATAATCGCAACTTCTAATCCCTTTGATTTCAAATCTTGTAATATACCTTCCAAATCCATAATACTCACTATATGATATTCATTCCTGCAGGTGTTAATTTAATGGGAACTGAAGCCTGAATGGAAGATATTTCCAATTCAAATGACCCGCCCTTATCATGTATAACGAATTTTTCATCCATTGAATGTTCCAACGTAGAAACCAACTGCTTTTCATGCATCCCATCTTCTAAAAGAAATAAAACAGTTGCATCTGCATTTTTTAGTCTTCCACCAACAACCTGTATGAACTTAAGAAGAGACTCCTTAGGATTGTATAAAACAAAGGAGGATAACGAATGAAAAATGATTCGCATTCTTTTTCCAGCGCTTTCTTTTATTGCCTCATTAACTGCCAGCGAAAGATCATTTAGTGCTGATGGACCAGGTATAATTATGTCCC
>JACPAS010000128.1:2539-4420 GCA_016180665.1 Microcaldota archaeon | reverse complement strand
TATTAATTACAGCGCTTCTTGCTCTTCTGAGATCTTTGTGGCTACCATCCAGTAAACGCTGATCATTCGTATATGCATGGATTGTCGACATAAAACCTTTTTCTATTCCAAAGCGTTCGTCCAAAACCTTCAAAACTGGGGCCAAGCAATTTGTAGTGCATGAAGCAATTGAAAATATTTTTGTATTTGGATCGACCTTGTGTTCGTTTACCCCAGCAATTATAGTAGAATCGCATCCCTTTGCCGGTGCCGATATTAGAACGAATTTCGCACCCGCTTTTATATGTCGTTCGGCTTCTTCTACTGTTGTAAACTCACCACTGCTTTCTAAAACTAGATCAATTTCAAGTTCTTTCCATGGCAACTTTAATGGGTCGGTTTCCTGTACCCACTGAATTTTATGATCATTAACGAATAGATTGCCTTCTTTAACTGCTATTGAACCGTTAAATTTCCCAAAAGTAGAGTCATACTTGAATAAATGGGCATGCATGTTAACGTCGCTTCTGGTGTTTATTGCAACTATTTCTATTTCTTTACCTAGTAAATTCTGATCTACAACTGCACGCAGAAACATTTTACCTATTCTTCCAAATCCACTAATGGCTATTCTCATTAAAAACACCTGAAAATAATTAGGGCCTAAGTAATTTTAAAGCAAACGACTGGAGAAAGTAAAATATATTATTTTCCAAACCCAGTAACTAGGTATATCACTACTATTGCAACTAATAAGACTACTGCCAAAATGACCAAATATTCTTTAGATACTTCCCCCTTGTTAAACATCAGACCACCTGAAAAGGGCGACGCCCTTTTTGTGTTTAAATTATCTTATGGGAGTACTAGATTATAACAGAGACAATAGGCTGTTGAAAATTGGGCTTGTGCTTATTGCGTTGCTATCTGTTTTTGATTTTTCTATTTTATCACTTTTAGCAAGAATTAGTCTGCATTATTTTATAATCGGTTATTTAATCACAAGTTATTTTGGGAAAGGTAAGAAGGACGAGTTCATAATCCCAAAATCAATAATTCTAAGCATATTGATAACTGTTAGTTTTGGGGCCATAATAGGGAATTTTTTCGTAGTTGCCGATCAGATTAGCAGAATTATTTTTGCTGTGGCAGCAATTAGCCTCGTGCTGGCTAATAGCAAACTCCCATTTGACTTTGTCAAAGAGAAGTTGAATGTTTATTTTGTAGTTATTTTTATTCTCGCACTCTTGCCTTTCTTGATTATTTCTTATTTTAATCCAACCTATTCTCTAATAAGTGATGGGTGGTGGCATTGCTCAATTTTTAACACAATCAGGTTTGATAACTTACCTGTCATGAATCCATGGTATGCTCAAGCCCCAACCGTGTATCCGACTGCGTATCATGTTTATTTGTCCTATGCAATAGGAAATGGACTAAATTGCTTTGATGCATTTAACTTATTCAATCCGCTTATTTTCTTTGCAGCTATGCTAGCAGTCTTTCTATTGGCTTTTGAATTTTTTAAAGATCAAAAAACTGCCTTAGTTGCTGCAATAATGTTACTTTATACCTCCCATTTAGGCGGGTTAGGTCTTATTTCTGATTTACTCACAAAGATTCCTTCAATGGGAATTGAAAATTATTTAGAATTTTTAAAAGAAAACCATGGACCACACGTTTATTATGGGCAACTTTACTTCATTGGTTCCAACGTAATTATCCCATTCCAGCAGGCTACGCAAATGTCTGGGATGTATATTTTTGCATTTGCTTCTTTGATTTATTTCTTAATTAGAAGGGAGAATCTCTTTTCTGGAATAAGCTTAGGGATATTGTTTTATTCTAATCCGGTTTTGGGGATTTTTGGGGCAATAATTACTGGACTTTATTATTTATATG
>JACPAS010000128.1:0-2530 GCA_016180665.1 Microcaldota archaeon | reverse complement strand
GGACTTTATTATTTATATGAGATAATAAAAGATGACAGGGGTAAGGTCAAACTTTTGATGCACATTGGAATCGTTGCTGCTATTGCATTAGTACTAAATGGTAGTTACATCCTGGATCTTACCAAATATCATGGGATTAGTGTACCTGCAGTAACGTTTGGATCTGTGGATCTGGTAGTAATTTTGGGATTTTTAATTGGCTACGCTCTATTGTTGTGGTTTAGTTCTAGAAATCTCAAAGGGATTGATGGACCTAAAAAAACACTTGTTTTAGCAATTACTATTACCACGATTGTTTTTCTTTTATTCTTCAAATCCTCAGTTTCTTATCTGTTTATTGTTCTTCCGGTTATTTTAGTAATTGGCTCTGCCAAGTTTTTTGTTAAAATATTGGAGTTTGAATCGATTAAGAACAATATATGTTATTATTGTTTGTTTGTTTTGCTTGCTATTCCAACGCTTCTTATTGTGGCTACTTATAGTTACTATAAAATACCTTTATCAGCAAATGAAATTACAGCTTCTAACTGGATTCTAAAAAATACCGAAAGAGATGCGATAATTTTCCCATCCATGAATTTAGAGTATGGCGATGGGGGCAGTTCAGTTATACCGAAAAATCTTGCAATTCACCTTTATCCTGCTGTTTTTGGAGAAAGGACATTGTATTTGGGAGATCCGACGACCTTGTACGTCTATGGGAAAATTTCTATTGACAGACAGGAGAAACATAGGAAAGTTTTTCTTGATAAGAATCAAAGCATAACCTGCACTTTACAGAACGAACTGGATTCAAAACTTTACTTTTATGCAAATTCGGAGAGGTTTTATCTGGATGGGATTGATTGTTTAAAAATAGTGTATAAGAATGAAACGGTAAAAATTTATGAAACGAAGCCTGAAAATTAGGCGAACGGATAAATTAACGGTCCTAATCCAGTTACCTGCCCAACTATGATGATTACTGCTAGAAGTAAAATTATGGCAACTAAAGGAATAAGCCAGAATTTTTTTCTTTTTATTAAATATTCGAAGAGGGTTTTAATTATACCTAATTTTTCCATAAATTTAATTGTGAACTAAAATTTATAATGATGCCATTTCTGTTTCCAGAGCTTCACACACATAATCTACCTGAGCAGAAGTCATCTGAGGGAACACTGGGAGGCATATTGCACGGCTCATTAAATCTTCGGTAATGGGCAATTCTCCAGTTTTATGTCCGAACACTGAGCGATAAAATGGCTGAAGATGACATGGGATATAGATCCTGGTGGCCCCGATTTTATATTTTGTTTTTAGATTCTTAAGAAATGTTTGCTGGTTAATAGACTTATCAAGCAGGACTGGAAAACGATAAACATTCCAATTAGTATTTCCGGTGAAGGATAGAGCATTTACTCCGCTTATGCCCTTTAATTTTGCCAGATATTGTTGCGCGATGTTCTGCCTTATTTTAACAAATTCATTTAGCCTTTTTAGCTGATAAATACCTAAAGCGCAATTTACTTCCATCAAGGTCCAGTCATTACCTAGGTTTACTATTTCCCATAAGGTTTCTCCAGCACCATGATTGCGGAGGCTTTTGGCAAAAGTAATGAGTTTTTCATCATTTGTTGTTATTGCTCCGCCTAGGCCAGTTGTTATGGTTTTGGTTGGGTAGAAAGAAAAACAACCAGCATCGCCAATAGAACCAGGAATTAAACCGTCAAAAGTACTGCCGAAAGCATGGGCACAGTCTTCAATCAAAGGGATTTTATGATCGGATGCAAGTTTTTTTAACTCAGTAACTCTTTTTGAAACAGAACCGACCAAGTGAACAGTTATTATTGCCTTTGTTTTTTTAGTTATTTTTTTAGACACATCTTCCGGGTCAAGACACAAATCATCTTCTTTTATTTCTGCAAAAACTGGCTTCCCTCCTGAGAATAAGACACTGTTGGGTGTTGCAATGAAGGTTGCTGATGGAACTATGACTTCTGAGTTTTTTGCACCAAAGTAATTTGTACAGATGGAAAGTGCAGTGGTACACGTGTTAACTGAGATAACATGCTTTACGCCGACCGATTCTTGGAGCAATCTCTCAAACTTTTCTGAATACGGACCTTGGATTAGTCGTCCACTCTTTAGAATAGCCTTAAAGTCCTCGGTTAAAGAGCGTATATCTTCTTCTGGGAAAAAGGGCTTTGTAACAGGTATATCTTCCATAATTATCCATCCAGCAGATCAGACCATTCTTCTGCGATTGCCTTTTCAAACGCGGTTGGCGTATAATTTAAAGTTGAGGTTGATTTTGTTATATCAAGTAAAAAATGTCTTTTACCAGCATCACCTTGATTATAGTTAATTGCTATTGATTTTTTAAAAACTTTGGAAAATAGATCCACCACATTATTTAACCTTAGATTCTGACCACCACCAATATTAAATATTGAAAATGCCTGTGATTTAAAGCTCATTGCAAGGATGTTTCCAGACACAACATCCTCAAGCCACTTTTACCAAACTGTTGCGAAAAACGCAGAAACAA
>JACPAS010000126.1 GCA_016180665.1 Microcaldota archaeon | reverse complement strand
ATATAGTTAAGGGCTACACAATTTATAAATCTATCGAATAAAAATCGAAAAAGTAGCCATTATAATATTAATTACCGAGTATTAATTGTTTTGGTATAGGTCTGGAAGAATTAAGGTTAACCGTCTCTCTTTTTCCTGAATTAAATCTAGTAAGCGAGTTGGATTAATTGCTTTGTATTCTTTCCTGTTGTGGATGAATGACTCCGAGATTAGGCCTTTTTCCAGAAGTTTTGCTAAAACATCGTAAATGTTTCTTCTGTGGACCTTTGATTTAATGGCTATTTGCTCGATTGAACAGCTACCCAAGGAGAGTAAACACTCATAGATTTTTGATTCATTGGAGCTTAGGCCTAGTTCTTGAAGTGTCGATTCATACATCTTATCATCTGTTTATTATGGTGGTATTTATCACCAATGATATTTAAATATGAGGGAAGTGGTAGTAAGTACATAAAATGTGGGGGGATTAAGATGATTACATACCGAAGAATTGAGAACCGTGAGGTTGTAGGAAGAGTTGTTCAGGCAACTATGAAACTGTGCAGCCCTGATTTTGATCGTTTTAAGGAGAGAGTTGGTGGTCACGTAGTGCCGATGAAGAAGGGTGGAAGAAGCGATCGAGAATGGATGGAGATCAAACCTGGAAAAAACTTATTTAAAGATTTGACCCCATTTCTGGGGACAGGACTTGCTTCTGTAGATTCCATGGCTGAAAAGACGCATGAGGGAGTATGGATTTTGGAGGTTGAACACCCCCTCGGAACCAGAATAGTTTTATTCGATCCACAAATTGGTATTTCTGCTGGAATAAGTGTGGGAATAATTGAACCTACTACTGTCAATAATACTAGTAGAGCACTTAGACAGGCAGAATTTGAATTCGGAAAATCTGCAATCATCCTTTCTGGTTTACACAATACAGAGAATTTGGGAATAACTGGGAAGGCTAGACTTGCGACAAGTTACGTTAGTACCGGGGGATGTTTTGATCATGGATTTTATGCAAGCGAACAAATAATGGCTGGTTGGGAACGCAGCGCAGCGGAGCATATTAGTCCTTTTACTGGGGGTCAAACTGATGAATGGGGTACTGAGAACTATTACTATACTATATCCATGGGCAAAGGACAGAGTAATGAAATTCACATTGCTACCTCATGTAGTTGGCCAACTAGACAGATTACAGGTATTGACAAGGCAACAAGAGCACTTACACTTTTATTAGAGTTCAAAGGAATGCTGGAATCAGCAATTAGATATTTGGGGAAAGAAAAAGCACGGGAAGTTGTTTAGTAGATTTGCGGATTAGGGCTAAACTCAGAGAGCCAAAAGTAGAGCCGGCAATGGAGCTTGGATCGGCTGAAGAGGTTGCTGCAAAAACAAAAGAACTCTTAACATGGAGAATGTATCAGAATTTAGCTGATTTAAGAACACAATGAGTGGAGATAGAATTAAAGTTTAGCCTGGAAGGATTTGACTGTCTTCATATCTTTTAACATTAAATTCTCCGGAAATTTCTACTTTTTCACCTTTTTTCATATTTGGAAGGTTACTTGAAAGGACTGAGATAGAACCTTTAAAACTGCCTTTCACCGGGTTTCCGATTTCGGAAAATTCCTCAACTTCAAAAGTAAAACTATCACCAGTGGTAAACTCGTAATCAAAATCCTTAGTTTGGAATACGACCTTTGAGACTTGAGGGGTTTCGTAAACTGCTGCAATTTTATGCGGATTTGCAGACCTGATTTCTATAAGGAAAATGGTTTTATCAGAATCGTATTTTCCAGGCTGAACTACTAGATTAATTCTATATTGCCCTGTTGTAATGAAATGAAATTTTGCATTCTTTAATGTGTAAGTTTCATTATTTATTTTTACTAATATTGTATCCATATTTACCAGCTCAGTATTAGAAAAATTTTGAATTACTCCTGCATCTGCGGAGCTATTTGTTAGAGGTTTTTGGCTATTTGTTGAAGTACAACCAAAGACTAGCAATAATACTAAAATGAATATTAAATATCTTGCCATATGTCTTCTCCGGTCAATAACTATACCATTCCAACTAAACAACTTCTATATAGGCCATAACTCAAATTAGCGAGACTTAATTGTTTTGGTATAGTAGTCAATGCCAAAGCTAAAGCTATCTAGTTCTAATTAAAATTGTTAAAAATTAACCTTCATCATCTTCAGAAACAGTATCTATTCCATCGTACTGGTCTTCATCGTTTGGACCATCAATATAAGGCGAATGGACATTCATAATGATCACTTTTTGTATGTTATATTTTATGGCTAATAGGTTTTAAAAATCTTTTGACAATAAGAAAAATAAAAGAGATGAAAGTAAACTACGAGTAACGAATTTTGAAGTGTTAAACTTCAAACTAGTGAGAGATATGCTCTAATTATCCCTTTAGTAACTGCAGGCTGAATGGCTCGGTTACCCTAACCACTTACACCTCAGTCCTATCAAACCTATCTGATATAGGCGGGCTTTGCCTCCTAGTCTTAAGAACAGCTTCGATCTTAGATGCTTTCAGATCTTATCTGTGT
>JACPAS010000125.1 GCA_016180665.1 Microcaldota archaeon | reverse complement strand
CACTAAAGAGCGGTCCAAAATGTCCTTCTCCAACATTTGTGCCAACTACTGATTGTATGATAACTGCCATACCTCCATTTGTTATGCCATTTCTTTCAGCATATGCGGTTGCCTTGGAACTTTCTGCACTTGCTGCAACTGTCGCTACAGTGTTTGCTAAAGAAATTAAGTCACCATCTCTAAAATCATGAAATCTAGTATCAAAAACTCCAGGACAATTGACACCCATAACGGAACCAGAATCTTCTGCATGAGCAGATGATCTAATTGCTTTAAAACCAGGTTTTAATTTTAATTTATCTAAGATTGGCGGACCATTATCAATCGGGTCTATTTTTATTACGTTTGTAACCTCCGTGGTTAAAACGTCTGTTTTTGGGATTCTTGCAATAGTCTGTCCTCTAAGATGACGGCCCATCTGAAGTAATCTAGTTGCTTTTCCACCACAACCTCCACTTCCAAGTACAGCCAAGTTACCTTCAACTCTTCTACTTAAAGCGAGTTTTTGCATATCTTTATTATGTCAGAATAAGTTTATAAATATACTTTTATCCATAAAAAGCCACCTATTTACTAAAAACAGTAAAGCCGTTCTTGCTGATTTCAATTGGATAAATCTTAGTAGAGTGGTGGACACCCTTCATTTTCAATACTTCTAAAGCCCTTCTTCTCTCCTTTCCCCGATCGTATAAAAAGTATAAATGTAGCCTCTCTATCCCATAACGCGTATCCGGTAACACGTCCTGGGTGGTAGCAGGTGTATCCTCAGAAATAATAAGAGTAGTAACTCGCCACTTCCTAATGTTCTAAATTAACTTAAGAAACCCCTTTTTTTTTTCATCATCATTTGAAAAAAGAAGAGCAACAGGCATTATCGAGTCTACAACCACCCGCGTAATTCCCATGGTGTTTATTATTTCAGCAATTGCACTATTTTGAGCGACAAATTGATCTACCTCAGAAACAGGGTAATCTAAAAATACAAGCTGCTTACTTTTTTCTAATTTCTCCAAATCCCAGCTATAACCAGACATATTAGCATGCATTGAATCTTTCGTTTCTTCGATTGAAATATAAAGTCCAGGTTCCTTAAATTTAGAAGCACCTTCTACTAAATATTGCATTCCAAAGGTGCTCTTTCCAGAACCAGTTGGTCCGCTTAAAGTAACTATAGAGTCGCGTGGAAAGCCACCCCCGCAAATTGGGTCCAAACCAGGAATCCCAGTCTTTAAAAAATCCCTTTTAAGCATCTACTCATCCTTTTTCTCCAATAGCTTCTTACCTAATTCTGCCTTTTGTTTTAAATGGTTTCTGTATCGTTCAACATCGGCTGGAGATGATATTTTATCAAGAATGTACTTCTTATATTCGAATGTTGAATTAGAAAAGTTCATCAAAAGATCTTGTGCTTTATCCAAATTCAATTTGATGTCGTTCGGTTTTAGTATCTCTACTCCAAAAGGACTGTATAAGGCGCAGATATTTGCCAAGAAGTTAAAGTCCTTAACAAGTAATTTTACTTCTACTGAAGTTGAAAAGGTTTTTTTATCCTCTGTCTCTAGTGGTTCATCAATCTCCCCAAGTGCAGTTACTACTCCAGGTTCTTTGAGTAGTTTCTGTACGAAGCCTGCACCTAATTGAGTGAGAATCTCTTTTGATGTTCCATGTAAATCAAAATATAACATGGCTAAGACTCCACCTTTATCTATTGTTTCCTTTGTTAATCTTTCTACGTCTACCATAATCAAACACTTTGTTGTATATACCTTTCGCCACTTAAATTAAAAATACTAATGATGATGGTATTCTGGTTATTATGAATTCAATCAGCAAAAATTCCGAGATAACTGGTAGCGTAACATTAGGACAAAACATCACAGTTTGTTCCTTTGCAGTAATAAAAGGTGATGAAGGTCCAATTAAAATAGGAGATAATTCAAATGTTCAGGAACACGTAACGATCCACGGAGCGGGAGTTATAATTGGCAAAAATGTAACAATTGGTCATGCGGCTACTGTCCATGGTTGCAAAATTGATGATAATGTTCTGATTGGAATGAATTCTGTAATTTTAGATAATGCAGAAATTGGAGAATGGAGTTTGATTGGAGCTGGAGCAGTAGTCACTCCAAATTCCAAAATCCCATCAAATTCCTTGGTTTTAGGTGTCCCTGCAAAAATAATCCGTCAAATAAACGAAGAAGAGCGGAAAATAATCGAAAACGGATATAAAAATTATTTAACTAAAATGAAAGATAGGGAATAAGTTTAAATAATTATTTTGTATTGAATATTCGGGTGCATTATAATGTTGGAATGGATTGGTCTCGGAATATTGGTTTTATTAGTATTGTTAATCTTGGTAGTTATAGGAACTTACAATCGGTTAGTGGTTCTAAGAAACAGAATCGATAACGCGTGGTCTCAGATTGACGTGCAATTGAAGCGAAGATACGATCTTATCCCGAATCTGGTTGAAACTGTTAAAGGATATGCAAAACACGAGAAGGAAACCCTTAAAGATGTTATAAAATACAGAGGTGGATTAGTAAATGGTTCAGCTGAAGATCGAACAATGGCAAATAATATGCTTACCGCAGCTCTGGGCAGACTTTTCGCAGTTTCGGAGAATTATCCTCAGCTACGTGCAAATGAAAATTTTCTAAAACTCCAGGAAGAATTAACTGGTACAGAAAATAAAATCTCCTATGTAAGGACCGCATACAATGATTCTGTTCTAGAACTAAATAACGGCATACAAACCTTTCCAAGCAACATGATTGCCGGAATGTTTGGCTTTACACAAAAACCTTATTTAGAAACTCCAGGAGAAGAAAGAAAAAACGTAAAGGTTAAGTTCGAGTAATCTGATTAAAACTTGATCGAAATGGAAAAACTAAATCTTTTTGATGCAATAGACGCAAACAAGCGTAATTCCATTATTCTTCTTGTTTTTGTTTTTTTATTACTTGTAATGGTGGGTTGGGCGTTTTCCTATGTTCTTGGTTTAGGCGACTTTGGTTTTCTCATAACTATCTTTATTGTTCTAATTTACATGTTTATTATGTATTTCATAGGTGACTGGGCAGTTCTTGGTATGAGTGGCGCAAAACCAGCAACTAGAGAAGGGTATCCTTACCTACATCATATCGTTGAAGGAATGGCAATTGCAGCGAACATTCCGGTACCTAAGATCTATGTTGTGGATGATCTTTCCCCGAATGCATTTGCAGTAGGAAGGGACCCGAAGCATGCTTCTGTTGCAGTAACTACTGGGCTGTTAAATAAGCTGAATAAGGAGGAGTTA